>CANRBN010000127.1 GCA_947628865.1 uncultured Gemmiger sp. | reverse complement strand
CCCAACCGCCATCAAGAAATATTTTAATCTTAACATCCGTTGCAAATCTGATAATCTGTCTTGCATCTGCTATATTGTTGCCAAATCGTTGCCAGAGCCTAAACAAATTTGTTTGAAACCCGCATAAACACTAGCTTTTTTAAGTCCATTTCATCACTCAAACTCGATCGTGGCCGGCGGCTTGGTGGTGTAGTCGAACAGGACGCGGTTGACGTGCTTGACCTCGTTGACGATGCGGTTGGCGGCGGCGGTGATCGTTTCGGCGGGCAGGCGCGTGACCTCGGCGGTCATGAAATCGCTCGTCGTCACGGCGCGCAGGGCGACGGCGTAATCATAGGTGCGCTCGTCCCCCATGACGCCGACGCTGCGCATGTTGGTGAGCGCCGCGAAATACTGGCTGGGGCGCCGCGCCGGGGGCAGCTTGTCCACTTCCTCGCGCCAGATGGCGTCGGCGTCCTGTACAAGGGCGATCTTTTCCGGCGTGACCTCGCCGATGATGCGGATGGCCAGCGCCGGGCCGGGGCAGGGCTGGCGGGAGACGAGGTATTCCGGCAGGCCGAGCTCGCGTCCGGCCTGGCGGACTTCATCCTTGAACAGGTCGCGCAGCGGCTCGACGATCTCCTTGAAATCCACGGTATCGGGCAGGCCGCCGACGTTGTGATGGCTCTTGATCACGGCGGATTCGCCGCCAAGGCCGCTCTCGACGACATCGGGATAGATGGTGCCCTGCGCGAGGAAATCCACCGCGCCGAGCTTTTTGGCCTCCTCCTCAAAGACGCGGATGAACTCCTCGCCGATGATCTTGCGCTTGCGTTCCGGTGCACAGACGCCGGCCAGCTTTTGGAAAAAGCGGTCTTTGGCGTCGGCGCAGACGAAGTTGATGTCAAAATCGCCGTCCGGGCCGAACACCTTGCAGACCTCGGCGGCCTCGTTCTTGCGGTGCAGGCCGTGGTCGACGAAAACGCAGGTCAGCTGCTTGCCGACGGCCTTGGCCAGCATCGCCGCGCAGACGCTGGAATCGACCCCGCCCGAGAGCGCCAGCAGCACCTTGCCGCCGCCGATCTTCTGCCGCAGGGCGGCGACGGTGTTGCCGACGAACGAGTCCATCTTCCAGTCGCCCCTGCAGCCGCAGACATTGTAGACGAAGTTGCGCAGCATGCGGGTGCCGTTGTCGGTGTGGAGGACCTCGGGGTGGAACTGCACACAGTAAAGGCCGCGGGCCCTGTCCTCGGCGGCCGCGACGGGGCAGTTGGGGGTATGTGCCGTGACGGTGAAGCCGGGGGCGGCGGAGGCGATGTAATCGTTGTGGCTCATCCAGCAGATATTCTGCGCCGGCAGGCCCCGGAACAGCGGGCTGACGGTGTCGAGCGTGACCAGTGTTTTGCCGTACTCGCGCTCCGGCGCCTTGCAGACAGACCCGCCCAGCGCGTGCATCATCAGCTGGCTGCCGTAGCAGATGCCCAGGATCGGCACGCCCCAGGTATAGATGGCCGGGTCGATGGCGGGCGAATCCTCCAGATAGGCACTGTTCGGCCCGCCGGTGAAGATGATGCCTTTCGGGTTTTTGGCCTTGATGGCGTCAAGACCGGCGCGGTAGGAGTAGATCTCACAGTAGACATTGCACTCGCGCACGCGCCGCGCGATGAGCTGGTTGTATTGGCCGCCGAAATCCAGCACGATAACGGTTTCCTGCTGCATGGGTGGACGCTCCTTTCCCCTGCGGTTCTTTGGCTTCCAGTATAGCACACATCGCCCCGATTCGGCAAGATGCCATTACGCGCTCGTTCCCCTCGGTTCTGTGTTGCAAATCCATAAAAAAAACAGTATAATAGAAAAAACGATGTCTGGAGGCCTGCTTCATGCGCTTTTTGGGAAACAAGGCTTCCATTCTGCC
This sequence comes from uncultured Gemmiger sp., assembly GCA_947628865.1. Taxonomy (GTDB): domain Bacteria; phylum Bacillota; class Clostridia; order Oscillospirales; family Ruminococcaceae; genus Gemmiger. The sequence goes on along the minus strand of CANRBN010000127.1, from coordinate 3,318 downwards.
ACAAATCGAAGCGGTTTTGCGGGACAAGGGCCTTTTGCAAAACAGGCTTTCTTTTTTTGATGCTTTTTGCGGCACAGGCTCCGTGGCAGATCATTTCAAACAGTACTACGATATCATTTTAAACGATAATCTGGCCTGGGCGGTCACCTATTCCCGCGGACGCACAGGTTCGCAGAATTGTTCTTTCCGCATGCTTGGATTTGACCCGTTTACCTATTTGAACAGCCATCGCGAAACAAGACAAGGTTTTATTTACAAGAATTATTCACCGGGCGGCTCCGAACGCATGTATTTTACAAGTGAAAACGCCGCCCGCATCGATTATCTGCGTTGGCAGATCGAGGCATGGCGCAGCGGCGGGATGCTTACCGATGACGAGTATTATTATTTGTTGGCCTGCCTGATCGAATCTGTCTCTGATGTTTCCAATACCGCCGGCGTATACGGTGCCTATCTGAAAAAATGGGAGCCGCGCGCGCTGAAGCCCCTGAATTTCCATCGTGTCGACGCGAATCCCTGTCCGTGCATGCATCTGGAAACACACACGGCAAAGATCGAGGATATCATAGAAGATGTAGACTGTGACATCCTGTATCTGGATCCGCCATATACACAGAATCAATATGGCACGCAATACCATCTGCTGGAGACCCTGATCCTGCAGGATGAGCCATCCATCAGCGCCGTGACCGGCTCCAGACCAACGGCGCCGATGCGCAGCGATTGGTCCAAGGATATCGAGTGTCATGTCCTGTTGGATCGTGTGATCGCCAAAACTTCTGCCCGTTATATCCTTTTCAGCTACAACAACGACGGCTTTATGTCCCGCGAGTACATTGAAGCCACCTTGAAACGCTACGGGCGAAAGGAAACCTATCTCTGCCGAAAGATCCCTTACAAAAAATACCAGAATTGGAAGTCCAGCAACGATAAAAAGCATTTTGAATACCTGTTCTTTATCGAAAAAAAGCCGGCTGGTGAAGTCATATACGAATCACCGCTGAATTATATCGGGAACAAGGTTCGCGTGGTGCCCGATATCAAAAAGAATCTCCTGCCGGGGAAAGAAACTTTTTTTGACCTTTTTGGCGGAGGCTTCAATGTTGGCATCAACATGCCCTGCCCGGCTGTGCACTACGTCGACAACAACTACTATATTGCTGACCTGATACGTTCCTTTCAAAAATACGACACCTGTTCCTATATTGCCTATGTGAGAAAGCAGATCAAGCAGTTTGGTCTGATGCCCGGCGATCAGAGCAGTTATCTGCGCGCCAGAGACTATTATAATTCCCAACCGAAAAACCGGCGCGACCCGCGTTTGTTGTTCACGATCATACTGTACGGCTACCAACAGCAGATCCGCTTTAACGGCAGCCATGAGTTCAACAATCCGGTAGGCATGCGGTGGTTCAATGACAAAGTACTTGAAAAGACTGTCAGCTTTTCCCGGAAAATCAAAGAATGCAACTGCTGTTTTACCGGCGCGGACTATTCCTCCGTTGAGCAAAAGCTGGACGCAAATTCTTATGTGTATATGGATCCGCCGTATCAGTTGACTACCGGTTCCTATAACGACGGAAAGCGAGGCTTTACGGGATGGGGGCCGGAGCAGGAAGCCGCTCTGTTTGCTTTTGCCGACCGCCTGACGCAGCGCGGCATCCCCTTTATGCTGTCCTATGTAAAAGAGCACAAGGGGAAAACAAACCATAATGTGTTAAAATGGTGCCAAGCGCACCAATATCGGCTTATCGAGCTGGGTGATGTCCTCGGTATATCCGGCAGCCGTAGAAAGGAGGTTTTGATCACAAATTATGACACGCCTTGATGTACCGCACTTTATCGTAAAAAGGGAGCTTCAAAAATCGGCGCAGACCCACAAATACTTTGACGAGGCGGTGACCCAGGATGTTTTGGCGGACGTATGCCGGAGGATCACCGGCCTGACGGAGTTTACCTGGGATTATGTTGACAAGAGCTATGCCGACGAATACCTGCAAGCCACATACAACAAGGGGCGCTTGGCCATACTTGAGTATCAGGGTCGTGCGGAGTATATCAGTTTTTCCGAGCCCGAAGTCGGCGGCCGCAATTCCAGTGTGCAGAGCGTGGCTACCGCCTTTAACATGTACTATTTAAAAAAGCCGCTTGCCAACGGGATTTACTATTATTTTCTCGGTGGGCAAGCCAACGCTTCCACACGGTATCACGCCTGGATATACCGTTTGATGAAAACGATCGGCTTTTCTTTTTTGAACGCTGACAGTGCGATCGTACCTTTTACATCCATCGAGGATATCATGCATTCGCGCAGCGCGAACGCTCGCAGAAACAGCTCAAACAATTCTACCTATATCACAAAAAGCCGGTCAAATCGATTCGACATCTACGGAAAGACCTACGGCGCCAGCAAATATGAGACAAGCCTGATCTGCTATGCCGCCTCCATGCTGGCACAGCCGACGGAACGCATCACATTGTATGAAATGCTGGAGGGGGATCTGCGGGAGCTGCCTGCTTCTTCCCTGCTTGTATTGCAGTGTATGGGAAATGTTGAGGTCATTCCAACTGACGAACAGCTGGAGCGGCGCTCCTTTCAGGAGGACAACTCGCTGCGCTCCGCCCGCTACACACGCAATTTGCTGGCCCGCCTTGGGCCAAAGCATTGTGCGCTCTGCGGGTGTGAGATACCGGAACTGATCCAGGGGGCACATATTTGGCCGGTTTCCAATATCAAGCAGGAAGACGGTCTCACTTTCGAACAGAAGCTTGCGCACGCTACCAGTGGACACAATGGCATCTGGCTCTGTGAGAACCATCATAAACTGTTTGACGAAGGGTTTATCACCTTTGCGCCCAACGGCGTTTTGATGTATCGCAATGATATGAAGCAGGAGGATGGAGCTTTTATCGCCAGGATAACGCCCGTACACAACCTGCCGCCGCAGATCCTGACGCCCGAATTTCTGACATACCTGTCCTTGCGGAACAGAGCATCATGATCCGGAGATGTGTTCTGTGCAAAAGGGTGCGGGGGCGCGCAGACTGTCAAAAAGGAGATATTTGAAATCTATCGTCCTCGGCTGACATGTTCGCGCCCGCAGGCGCCCACCGTGCGCAAAGCCCCTCTTTTGCAGCGTGTCGGCACGCCGAACGCCCCCGCACCGTAAGGTGCGGGGGCGTGGTACGCTTTTGGGCGTTTGGGCAGTGGATCACTCCTCGATCTTGGCAACGACGCCGGAGCCGACGGTGTGGCCGCCCTCGCGGATGGCGAAGCGGAGGCCCTCCTCCATGGCGACGGGGGTGATCAGCTGCACA
>CANRBN010000126.1 GCA_947628865.1 uncultured Gemmiger sp. | reverse complement strand
CATAGGCTTTGACGATATAGACGTAAACGCAAATATACAAGGAGACCCTGAGCTTGTAATAGCTGTTGAGTGTGTCGACGTCGCCGCGATCCCACGCGACCTCGATGGCGTGGCGGATGGCGCGCTCGACGCGGCTGGCCGTGGTGCCGTTGCGCTTGGCGATCTCGGGGTACAGGCGCTTGGTGACCGCGTTGATATATTCGTGATCCTCGGTGGTCAGCAGGATGGCATCGCGCAGGAACTGGTAGCCCTTGATGTGCGCCGGCACACCGATCTGGTGGAGGATCTCGGTCACGGTCAGCTCGTCGCTGTCCTGTGAGTAGATCTGCTGGCGCACCGGGCCGCCCGCCGCTTTGAGCACGCGGCTGACCAGCACGTTCTCATCGAACGGCTTGACGAAGAAGAACGAGAAGCCGTTGTCCAGGAGCTCCTGCTCGATCTCCTCGTTCAAAAAGGCGCCGGTGACAAAAAAGGTGGTGTGCGCGCCGTGCGTTTCCTGCGCCTCATAGCGCTGCTTGACGGTGATGGCATCCAGATCGGGCATGAACGCGTCCAGCAGCGCCGCCTGCGGGCGCTGCTCCAGCAGGGTGGCCAGCGCGCGGGCGCCGTTTTTCTCGCACACCGTCACCGCGATCCCCTTTGCCTCCAGCGCCTGCCGGCACAGTGCGGTGGCCGGCGCGCCGGTATCGGTCATCACAAATTTGATCTTTTCCATCTTGCTTCTCCTCGGTTTTCAGATTTGAGGGGTGCGGCGGGGCCGTTCTCCTGTTTACAATGGCAATATTACCATATTTTACCAATTCTTGCAAGAGGAAAAATCCAATATTTTCTCATTTTGTCGTGATTTCATTCGACAAGTGGACTGCTTCTTCCTGTTTTTTGATGGCATTTTCACTTTTTGCGCCAAATTTCGACCGTGACAGCTTTGGCGCGTCAACGCGCTAAAGGCTCCTGCTTTTCAGCCGGGCAGGACGGCGTCGGCACGGCTGAGCATGGTCTGCGCGAAGATGCCGTAGCCGCGCGTCGGGTCGTTGACGAGCACATGCGTGACGGCGCCGACGAGCCGCCCGTTCTGCAAAATGGGGCTGCCGCTCATGCCCTGCACGATGCCGCCGGTGCTGCGCAAAAGGCGGGCATCGGTCACACGCAGCAGCAGGTTGCGGTTGGGGTCGCCGGCGGTCATGTTGACGCGCTCGATCTCGACTTCATAGGCGGTGGGCTCGCTGCCCTGCAGGGTGGTGAGCACCTCGGCCTTGCCCAAAGCGATCTGCTGCATGCCGGCCACCGGGTACGCCCGCCCGCCGATCTCCGCCTGCGCGATGCCGTAGACGCCGGTGCTGTCGTTGGCGAGCACGCTGCCGAGCGCAGCCGTGCCGGAGAATTCGCCCTTGAGCTCCCCCGGCGCGCCGGGCGCGCCGCGCGCGCAGCCGGTGATGGTGACGGGCACGATCTCGCCCGAGAGGAGCGCGAGCTGCTCGCCGGTATCGACATCGCTGATGGCGTGCCCCAACCCGGCAAAGGTACGGTGCGCGGGGTCGGTGAAGGTCAGGGTGCCGATGCCGGCGCTGGAATCCCGCACCCAGACACCGGCCCGCCAGGCGCCGGTATCGCGGTCCTTGACGGGCGTCAGCACGGCGGTGCAGCGGCTGCCGGCGCGCAGGTATTCGATCTCGAGCGCGGCGCCGCCGGCGTCGGTGATGGCCTGCGTGAGCTCCTCGTTGCTGTGCACCGGCCTGCCCCCCGCCGAGATGATGAGATCGCCCAGCCGCAGGCCGGCCTGCTTGGCGGGGTTCTCGCTGCCCTGCGCGGTGTACAGGTCGGAAAAGGCGACGACGAGCGCGCCGTCGGAAAACATCTTGATGCCGAACGGCGCGCCGCTCACATTGACGGTGCGCGTTTCGCCCCGCACCGTGCGCACGGTCTTGACGGGCAGCACGCCGAGCAGCATGAGCGTGCTGTTTTGGCTTTTGTCGGCGCCGACGTCGCCCGCCGCGGCCACCCGCCCCGGCGCCGGCGCCCGGGCCGACAAAAACGGCATCGAGGCGATGGAAAGCTCCTCGCCCCCGGCAAGATAAAACGTGTCCGGCAGGGCGGCGCGCAGGCCGTACAGCGCCCCGCCGGCAAAGCACGCCGCCGCCAGCAGCACCGCCAGCAGCCGGCGTCGTTTGGTGTTCAAAAATGGCATGACCGTCCCTCCGTACGCAGTCTATGCCCAGTATGCGCAGGCGGGTGCGGTTTTATTTTTTTGGGGGCCGGCATGTTGACAAAACGGTACAAATAGTGTAAAATTACACTAATCTATACGACGGAGGTGTTTCCGATGGCGCAAAAGCCCAGCGGTGTGCGCGTGTACAATGTGTTGTTCCCGGTGTATATGATCTTTCTGTTCTTTCCGGCAACGTGGCTTGTGATCCTGCCTTTCAACTTTGCCTTTGACAGTCTCGTGCTCTGGCTGGCCATGCGGCACTGGCAGATGCAGGACAAAAAGGGGCTGTGGAAAAAGAGCATCCTGCGCGTGTGGCTGTTCGGCTTTACGGCGGATCTTGCCGGCGCGGGGCTCATCGTGCTTTTGTATTTTGTGACGAATTCGCTGATGGACTTTACCGATTTTACCACCTGGGAGCCGCTGCTCGTCCTGCCCTGCGTGGCGCTGGCGGGGTGGCTCATCTACCTGCTTGACAAAAAATGGGCGTTCGGCAAAACGGCGTTGGACGCCGTGCAGCGGCACAAACTGGCGCTGGCGCTGGCGATCTTTACAGCGCCCTACACCATGCTCATCCCCACGCGGCTGTTGTACAGATTTTGAGGCGAGCGCATGGAACGGAGTGGGTTTATCCGCCAGGTCGACGGGCTCGAAAAGCTGGTGCGCACCGAGGCCGGCTGCACCCAGCAACAGATGGCGCTTTTGCTGGGCATCTCGAAAAAGACGCTGGTGGAGATCGAAAAAGGCCGCTCGAGCCTTGGCTGGAGCGGCGCGGTGACGCTGTGCACACTGTTTGCCGGCAGCGCGGTGCTGCAAAACGCCTACGGGGGCGAAATGTCCGACATGCTGCGCGCGCTGGCCTTTGCCGGCGCGCCGCGCCCGCCGCGCCCCACGATGGGCGGGCATGTTTGGTGGCGCACGGTGAAGGAGCAAAACGGCTGGCGCATCCAGCAAAACCTCATCTCGCAGCATTACCGCATCCTGGATAAGCAGGACGGGCGGCTGTTCTCCACTTTCTCTCTGGCCGAGGCCGAGGAGTTTTGGGCGCTGTACGGCCCCGCCCAATCCTGAGCAGGGGGTCGTTGTGAAAAAGTTTGTCCTGCGCCGTTTTGCGGTTTTTTGCGGCGGCCTGAGGGCAGGCCGCCCTACGTCGTAAGATTTTCCATATGGTCTCTGCCGGGCGGGGCGTTCTCACCCCGCCGTATTTTATTCTGCGATCTCGCGCACAAAGGGCAAAAGCCGGCGCCAATCGGCACCCTGCCAGGTGTGGTCGGCCAGGGCGAGGTCAGCCGGGTCGGGTCGAGGGCTGATGTTCGTGTGCAGGTAGAGCGCGGCCATGCCGGCGGCCCTGGCGCCGGCGATGTCGGTGGCGGCGTCGTTGCCGATCATCAGGCAGCGCGCCGGGTCAAGGGCATGCTCCTTGACCGGCACGGCGAAAAAGCGCGGGTCGGGCTTGCGGCAGCGGTAGTCTGACGAGAGATAGACGGCGTCAAAGTACGGCACAAGGCCGAGATGCACAAGCTCCGGCGCGGTGAACGCCGCCTGCGCGTTCGAGAGCAGGATCAGCGTGTGCCCCGCCTTTCGCAGCGCGGTCAGCGCGGCCTTGACGCCCGGGTAGAGCCGAATGTAGCGCGTCTGGGCGATGCGCAGCACCTGCGCCGCCGCGGCGGCGTTTTCGGCGGCGTGCGATGCCGCGCCCTTTTGGCAAAACAGCGCCGCCAGCACCGGCTCGACAGGCATGTCGGGCCAGCCCTCATAGCCCTGGCCGGCGGTCGCGTTCCGCGCCGCCATGCCGGCGCGGAACGCCGCCCGCAGCTCCCGCGGGGCATAGTGCGCGCCGTGGTAGCCGTAAAACAGCGCCAGCCTGCGCCAGACCGAGGGCGCATCCTCCTCGGTGTGGATGTCGACGAGCGTGCCGTACAGATCAAACAGCAGAACTGGATAGCGCATACCGGTCTTTCCTTTCCAATCGGGCATACCCCGCGTTCAGCCAAAGGAAATGCGCGCAATATCATGCGATACTGCGCGTATTTCATTTGTATGCGGCCAACAGGACTTGAACCTAGGCCCCTGCGATATGGACGGGGAATCGAAAATATTTTCGGTTGTTAATACGTCATAATTGTATCACAATGGTATAAATATGTCAACGCATGATATACCCGCAAAGACAAAAGTGTTGTCAAAAGTGTGTCACAGATGGGTAATAAACCGGTCTGCTTTTTACTCTTTACCGTCAAGCGGCTTCTCCCCCGCCTCCAGTGCGAACGCCGGTTCAAACAAATCGTGCGTCAGACCATAAACCGCCGACTCGATCAATGCCTTGATTCGGCTCTCGTCAACGTCCAGCCCGTGCTCCCGGAGCACGGAAATCACATACTGGTACTTTTCCTCGCCGCGCCCGTCGCCGGCAAAGATCTGCTCAGCCGCGGCCACAGCGATGCGCACCCAGTTGTTGATCTCCTTCTGCTCCTGAGCGGTGGTCTTGGAGCGGATGTACGGAATGAGCAGGCAGGTCACGACCGTCGCGGCCAGTCCGATGATGGCCTCGAGGATGGGGGTAATGTCGAACGTCATAATGGGTTCCTCCTTTTATAAAAATGAATCCTTGTCCAGGCAGTCCTGGTATGTTCTTTTGATTTTGTCGATGGTCGCCACGGCCACGTTGTTTTTGAACTTGGGGTGCCCGCTGCAATACTGCTCGTACTCCGAGATATCGAGCAGGATTTGGTCGAAATGCTCCTTCGAGTGCCGGGTGCCGTGGCGTATCTCGTCGCCGAAGCGCATGATGCGTGTCCGGCAAGTCGTAGCACTCTCAACTTCAAAATCTGTCCGCAGGGACTTAACATCTGTCTGCAAGGACTCGAAGTTTTTATCGAGCTTGTCCACCTTGGCAATGACCTCACCGTTTATGGCGTGGCCCACCTGCTTTGCCAGCCATTTCCACGGGTTGATCTTGATGGGCGTGACCTCGATGATCGTCGCCAGCAGCGCAACTGCACCACCGGCAAGCATTACAATTTCTTGCAAGCCCACCTTGCTCACCTCCCCAGAATTTCCGCTTACAGGTTCCTGACCGGCAACTGGCCGTCCTCGCAGAGCCTGCGCAGCGCCGCGCGGTCGCCCCTGCTGGCCGTCACGACGAAATCGTTGCCGTCGG
>CANRBN010000125.1 GCA_947628865.1 uncultured Gemmiger sp. | reverse complement strand
TTGTTTTGGCGCTTTTAACGTGGGTCACCGCCACGGCCCGCTGCTCACGCCCCTCTCCCCCCGTCGAAACCATTGCATCCCCGTATCAAAACGGCGCACAAGGCCGGTCAGGCGATTTGGTGCGGTCGCTGTCGAATGTGTTCAGCGCTGGCTTTTCAGCGCGCGGTCGATGGTGCGCTGCGCATCCCGCGCGGCGGCGGAAGCGCGCTTGTCATAGAGCTTTTTGCCCTTGCACAGCCCCAGCTCCACCTTGACCCGCCCGCCCTTGAAATAGAGCGAGAGCGGCACCAGCGTGTAGCCCTGCAGCTTGATCTGCTGCGCCAGCCGCCGGATCTCGGCCTTGTGGGCCAGCAGGCGGCGCGGGCGCAGGGGATCGCGGTTGAAGATGCTGCCCTGCGCATAGGGGCTGATGTGCATGCCCTTGACGAGCAGCTCTCCGCCCTCGATGTCCACCCAGGAATCCTTGAGGTTCACCCCGCCGGCGCGCAGGCTCTTGACCTCGGTGCCGACGAGCTCGATGCCGGTCTCCAGCGTCTCGAGGACGAAATACTCGTGCCGGGCCTCGCGGTTGTGGGCGATGGGCCTTGTGCCCGGCTTTTGCTTTGCGTCCGCCACGGCGCCTTACCCCCTTTCCCGCGCGGTGGAGCTTTATCATACCCCCGCCGCGCGGCAAAAGCAAGGGGAAAAAGGTTACAAAACGGCGCCGTAAACGGTCACAGCTCCCCGCGGCCCTGCATGGCGCGGTAGATGGTCGTCTCGTCGGCGTATTCCAGGCTCGAGCCCACCGGCAGGCCGTAGGCAAGGCGGGTGGCCTTGACGCCCAGCGGCTTGATGAGCTTGGCCAGATACATGGCGGTCGCCTCGCCCTCGACGGTGGGGCTGGTCGCCATGATGACCTCCTTGACCGTGCCGTCGAGACGGGCCAGCAGCTCCTTGACGCACAGCTGCTCCGCCCCGATGCCGTCCATCGGCGAGATGAGGCCGTGCAGCACATGGTACAGGCCGTGGTATTCGTGCGTGCGCTCGATGGATTTGATGTCGCGCGGGGTCTCGACCACGCAGATGGTCGTGCGGTCGCGCTTGGGGCTCTGACAGATGGGGCAGACCTCGTCGGCGGTGAAATCCTGGCAGAAGCGGCAGCGGTGCAGCTTTGCCTTGGCGTTTTCGATGGCCTTGGCCAGCTCCATGGCCTGCGCGTCGGTCATGCCCATGACCTCGTACGCCATGCGCGTGGCACCCTTGCGCCCCACGCCGGGAAAGCGTGCGAACTGGTCGATCAGGTTTTCGAGCGGTCCAGCGTTTTGCGGCATACGATCCCCTCACTCAAAAGCGGCGTCGGCCTCACAGGCCCAGGTTCGGCAGGTTCATGCCGCCGGTCAGCGCGCCCATCTGCGCCTCGGCGTCCTTGTCGACGGCGGCCACCGCGCTGTTGACGGCGGCGGCGACGAGATCCTCGAGCATCTCGACGTCGTCCGGGTCGACGGCCTCGGGCTTGATGGTCACGGCGGTCACGGCGTGCTTGCCGGTCATCGTGACGGTGACCAGCCCGCCCGAGGCGGTGCCGGTGTACTCGGTCTCCTCGAGCTCGGCCTGCTTGGCGCGCATATCCTCCTGCAATTTTTGCACCTGGCGCATCATCGCGCCGGGATCCTGGCGTCCGTAGCCCTGGGGCAGTCTTGCTTTCATACGGGATGCTCCTTACTGGTTCAGTTTGGCCGCCGGGGCGGCATTTTACACGTTGTGCGCTTCAGCGGTCGTCCACCACGTCGACGCCGGCGCCGCGCAGGGCGGCAAGCGTGTCCTCCAGCACCGGCGCGGCGGCGGGGGGCTTCGGCGCCGCGTAGGGGCCGATGCCGCAGTGCACGCCGGTCGCCTCAAAGATGTATTCCTTGAGGTTTTTGGCGGTGTTCTTGTTCTTGCGCATGAAATCGCGGAACGCCTCGCCGCAGTCGATGAGCACGCGGCGCCCGTCAAAGAAAGCGCGCGTGCCGCGCAAAAAGGAGATGAGCATGGGGTCGCGCTCCTCCATGATGTTGAGCACCGCCGGCCACTGCAAAAACGGCAGCGGCTCGGGCGCGGGCTCCGGCGCCGGGGCGGGGGAGGGCCTGGCCGCGGCGTCCGCGGTCGACGGCGCTGCGGGGCGCGGGGGTTGTGCCGGCACCGGCGCGGCAGCCTCCGGGGCGGCGCCCACGGCGGACGGGGCGGTGTTTTCCGGCGCTGCGGGAGCGCTTTGCGGCGCGGCCTGCGCCGGCACGGCGGGCAGGGGAGCCGAGACGAACGGCTGCGGCGCCGCGCCTGCCGCGGCGGCGGGCGTTTCCGGCTGCGTGAGGGCAAAAAGCGCCAGCTCGATCTCCAAACGCGCGTCGGCGCCGGCTGCCATGCGCTCCAGCGCCTTGCCGAACACGCCGACGGCGCGGATGCTCACGCTCTGCGGCGCCTCGCGGCGCGCCAGATAGGCGGCGTCCTCCTCGGGCGAGGTGCCGGTGAGCAGCTTCTCGCCCCCCGGCAGGGCGCACAGCATCAGGTTGCGGTAATGCCCGGCCAGCTCGGCGCAGAGCCGCCGCATATCGACGGAATCCTGCCGCAGCTGCGCGATCTTTTCCAGCGCGGCGACGGCGTCGCCCGCGGCGACGGCATCCGAGATGGCGAACAGGTACTGACGGTCGGTCACGCCGGCCATGCGGCGCACGAGCGCCTCGTCGACCTCGGCGCTGACGCCGGCGCAGGTATCAAGGATGGACAGCGCGTCGCGCATCGCGCCGTCGGCCAGGCGGCCAATGAGCGCGGCAGCCCCGGGCGTCAGGCCGATCTGCTCCTCCCCGGCCACATATTGCAGCCGCGCGGCGATGGCGCCGGCGCCGATGCGCTTGAAATCATAGCGCTGGCAGCGGCTCAGGATGGTGGCGGGGATCTTCTGTACCTCGGTGGTGGCCAGGATGAAGATGACATGCTCGGGCGGCTCCTCCATCGTCTTGAGCAGCGCGTTGAACGCCGAGGCCGAGAGCATGTGCACTTCGTCGATGATGTAGACCTTGTATTTGCAGTTGGCGGGCAGGTAGGCGGTCTCCTCGCGCAGATCGCGGATGTCGTCGACGCTGTTGTTGGAGGCGGCGTCGATCTCCACGACGTCCAGGATGCTGCCGTCGTCGATGCCGCGGCAGGCCGGGCATCTGCCGCACGGGTCGCCGCCCTGCGGCTGCCGGCAGTTGACGGCCTTGGCAAAGATCTTGGCGCAGGTGGTCTTGCCGGTGCCGCGCGTGCCGGTGAAGAGATACGCATGCCCGATGCGGCCCGCCGCCAGCTGGTTTTGCAGCGCGGTGACGATGGCCTCCTGCCCGATGACGTCGGCAAACCTCTGTGGCCGCCATTTGCGGTACAGCGCGCGGTACATGGCCCTCCACCTCCTGTTTTTGAAAAATGCGGGCAGGGCACGCGCGGGGCGTGCCCCGCGGCTGCGCCGCTTGGTATACGGATGCAAGCTTGCCGCAGCACCGGGCGCGTACGCTTAATGCTGCTCGGTTCCCCGCCTGACATGGTTCACGCGGCGCCCGCGCACGGGGCCCGCATCCGTATACGAAACAGCGCAAAGTAAGCCCTGCTCGCACAACGCCATTATACAACAGCCGCCCGGCAAATGCAAGCAAATGCCGGCCCGCTTTTTGCGCTTTGCCGCGGCGGGGCGCTCAAACCACGAGCCCGCCGCTCTGCCCCAGCACCTGGCCGTTGATGTAGCCGCTCTCGGCGCCCGCCAAAAACAGCACGCTGCGGGCGATCTCCTCCGGCGTGCCCAGCCGCCCGGCGGGGATCTCGGCGCAGAGGGCTTGCCTGTCGCTCGCCGAAAAGCCGGCCATCATCGCGGTATCGACGGCGCCCGGCGCCACACAGTTGACCGTGATGCCGCTCGGCCCGGCCTCCTTCGCCAGCGCCCGGCACAGCCCGATGAGCCCCGCCTTGGCGGCGCTGTAGGCGGCCTCGCAGCTGGCGCCCACCTGCCCCCACATGCTGCTGACGAACACGATGCGCCCGTATTTTTGGCGTATCATCAGCGGCAGCGCGGCGCGGCAGGCGTAGAACGCGCCGCTCAGGTTCACATCCACCACACGCCGCCAGTCGGCATCGTTCATCTCCTGCAAAAGGCCGTAGTAGGCCGTGCCGGCATTGTAGACGAGCGCGTCCAGCCGCCCGCCCATATCCGCGGCGGCGGTGTACACGGCGGCGCCCGCCTCGGCGGGGACGACAGCGTCGGCGCGGATGGCCGTGGCGTGCGTCTCGGCACAGACGGCGCCGGCGCCCCGCTCGTCGCTGTGCCAGGTGAACACGGCGCGGTGCCCGGCGGCGGTAAAGGCGCGCACGCAGGCGGCGCCGATGCCGCGGCTGCCGCCGATGATCAGTGCGTTCATGCGTTGCCCTCCCTGCCGCGCCCGGCGCGCAGCTGTGTGAAAAAATCCCGCAAAAGCGCCTGCGCCTCGCCGGCCAGCAGGCCGCCTTCCACGGCGGGGCGGTGGTTGAACCCGAGCGCGAACAGATCCGCCACGCTGCCGCAGCAGCCGGCCTTGGGGTCGGGCGCCGCGTACACCACGCGCCGCAGCCGGCTGTTGATGATGGCCCCCGCGCACATCGGGCAGGGCTCGAGCGTGACGAACAGCTCGCACTGCCACAGCCGCCAGCCGCCCAGCGCCTTGCAGGCGGCGTCGATGGCCAGCAGCTCGGCGTGGTAGGTGGCGTTCCTGCCGCTCTCGCGCAGGTTGTGGGCGCGGGCGACGATCTCGCCGTCCTTGGCGATGACGGCGCCCACCGGCACCTCGCCCAGCGCGGCAGCCGCGGCGGCCTCCTCAAGGGCGGCGCGCATCAGCGCAAGGTCGCTCATGCGGCACCTCCCTGCGGCCACAGCGTGTAAACGGCCAGAAGCAGGACCGTGGCGGTGTACACGGGGCTTGCAAAAATGCCCGGCACGGGCGGGCCGGGGCGCAAACCGTCCTCAAAGCGGAGCTCCTGCTGCATGGCGCGCAAAAACAGCAGCCCGCCCACGACCGGCGCGCCCAGCAGCAGCACCAGCTGCGCGGCGAGCGCGGCCTGCGGCGGGGCGTACAGCTGCAAATACAGCACAAGGAATGCCAGCGTGTTGTTGACGAAGTGCAGCAGCATGCCCGGCAGGATGCTGCCGGTGCGCTCGGCCAGCCAGCCGAGGAACAGCCCGCACAAAAGCGCCGTCAGGCCCTGCGCGGGGTCAAGGTGCAGCAGCGCGAACAGCAGCGCCGGCGCCAGGATCGCCGCGGCGCTGCCGGCGGGGCGCATCAGGCCCTGCATGGCGCCGCGGAACAGCAGCTCCTCGCCCACGGCGGGCAGCACGCACAGCCCCAGCCAGGTGATCAGCAGCGCCCAAAAGCCCTGCGGCAGGGCGGCGGCGCCGGGGGTCTCCATGTTGACCTCCAGCCCGCCCGCCAGGGTGGCCTCGGGGGCGTTGTCGGCGGGGACGTACAGCCGCTCCAGCCCCGCCCGCAAAGCGGCCAGGGCCATGGGCAGCACTCCGGACACCGGCCGCAGC
>CANRBN010000124.1 GCA_947628865.1 uncultured Gemmiger sp. | reverse complement strand
CGCCTCAAGGCCATCTTTGCCACCCACTACCATGCCGACCATGTGGGCGGCGCCGCCTACCTGCAAAAGCAGACGGGGTGCGCGGTGTATGCGCCGGGCATCGAGGCGTGCTTTGTGCGGCATCCGATTTTGGAGCCCGCCCTCTTGTTTGGCGCCGACCCGCCCGCCGAGCTGCGCCACAAGTTTTTGATGGCGGAGCCGTGCGAGGCGCAGACGCTCGCCCCGGACGCCCTGCCCGCCGGGTGGCAGGCCATCCCGCTGCCGGGGCACAGCCCGGCGATGACGGGCTACCGCACGCCGGACGACGTGGTGTTTTTGGCGGACTGTGTTTCCAGCGAGGCGACGCTCGCCAAATATGCGGTGAGCGTGCAGTACGATGTCGGCGCCGCGCTGCAAACGCTGGACACGGTCGAGCGGCTTGAGGCCCGGCTGTTCGTGCCGGCGCACGCGCCGGCGGGGCCGGACGTGCGCGCGCTCGCGGCCCTGAACCGCGCCAAAATGCGCGAGATCGCCGACCTGCTGACCGCATTTTGCCGCACGCCGCTGCCGTTTGAGGCGCTGCTGCGGCAGCTGTTCAGCCATTACGGGCTCGAGATGGATATGAGCCAGTATGCGCTCGTGGGCAGCACGGTGCGCAGCTACCTGACCTATTTGAAGGCGCAGGGCCGCCTGACGGCCCGGTGCGAGGATGGCCGCCTGCTGTGGTGCGCCGCGCCATAACAAAACAACGCGTAAGGAGCGATGAATACGATGAGCGAGACCGTCAACCAGAACCCCGCGTCCTGCACGCACGATTGCAGCACCTGCGGCACCGATTGCCCCAGCCGCGCGCCGGGCAAAGAGCCGCCGCACCCCAAAAGCCATGTGAAAAAGGTCGTGGCCGTCGTCTCCGGCAAGGGCGGCGTGGGCAAAAGCATGACCTGCGCCATGCTGGCCGTGGCGATGCGCCGCGCGGGGCACCGCGTCGGCATTTTGGACGCCGACATCACCGGCCCGTCCATCCCGCGCCTCTTCGGCGTGCACGGGCCGGCCACCGGCACGCCCGGGGGGGACGCCATCCTGCCGGTGGAGAGCCGCACCGGCATCGGCGTGATGAGCATCAACCTGCTGCTCGAGGATGAGGAGGCCCCCGTCGTGTGGCGCGGGCCGGTCATCGCCGGGGCGGTCAAGCAGTTCTGGCAGGAGGTGCTGTGGCAGGATGTGGATTTCCTGTTCGTCGATATGCCGCCGGGCACCGGCGACGTGCCGCTGACGGTGTTCCAGACGCTGCCGGTGGACGGCATCCTCATCGTCTCCAGCCCGCAGGAGCTCGTGGGTATGATCGTGGGCAAGGCGGTGCAGATGGCGAAGATGATGAGCGTGCCGATCCTTGGCATCGTTGAGAACATGAGCTATGCCGTCTGCCCCGACTGCGGCAGGCACATCGCGGTGTTCGGCGAGAGCCATGTGGAGGAGACTGCCGCGCGCTACGGCCTGCCGGTGCTGGCCCGCCTGCCCATCGACCCGGAGCTGGCCAGGGCCGCCGACGCCGGCCTTATTGAGACGGCGGACGGCGCGCCGCTCGCGGGCGCCGCCGCGGCGCTCGACGCGCTGCTCGGCTGACGCGGCCATCCCTTTGTGCCACGCGGCGGCATGCCGCAGCAAAACCATAAAAACGGAGGAATCGAACATGGGCAAGATCAAGACATTCTTTGAGGATTTCAAGGCGTTCGCGCTCAAGGGCAACGTGCTGGATATGGCCATCGGCGTCATCATCGGCGGCGCGTTCCAGACCATCGTCGCCGCTCTGACCGAAAACCTCATCAACCCCATCATCGGCATTTTGATGCAGACGAACCTTGACAACGTCGCGTGGGACGTGTTCGGTGACGGGCGGCTGGTGTTCGGGTTCGGCGCGTTTCTCTCGGCGGTCATCAACTTTATCATCATGGCGTTCGTGCTGTTCTGCATCGTGCGCTTTGCCCGCAAGCTGATGGAGCTTGGCAAGAAAGAGGAGGCGGAAGCCCCCGCCGCGCCCGCCGGCCCCACGCAGGAGGAGCTTCTGGCTCAGATCCTGGACGAGCTGAGATCCCAGAACGCCGCGATGGCAAAATAATTTTAAGTATCTCTTGGGGCAACTGTGTTTTGGCAGGTTCCCGCCAAGAAAATTTAAAAAAATTCCGTTCCCGGGTTGCCAAGCGCGCGCCCGCGTGCTATAGTAACGGTAAGGAACAACGGCGTTCCCGCCTTGAGGGGCTTATGCCCCGGCGGGAACGCCGCTTTTTGTTGGGAGGGTGCCCCTTATGCGGGATTTTACCGAGACGCGCGCCGGGCTGTATGACCCGCGCTTTGAGCATGACAGCTGCGGCATCGGCGCCGTGGTGGACATCAAGGGCCGCAAGAGCTTTAAGACCATCGACGACGCGCTCCGGATCGTGGAGCATCTTGAGCACCGCGCCGGCAAGGACGCCGAGGGCAAGACCGGCGACGGCGTGGGCATCCTGCTGCAGATCGGCGACGCGTTTTTTCACAAGGTGGCCGCCGCGTGCGGCATCACGCTGGGCGGCGAGCGCGAGTACGGCGTGGGGATGTTCTTTTTCCCGCAGGAGGAGCTGCGCCGCAGCCAGGCAAAAAAGCTGTTCGAGATCGTGTGCAAAAAGGAGGGGCTGCCCTTCCTTGGCTGGCGCGAGGTGCCGATATGCCCCGAGGTGCTGGGCCACAAGGCGCGCAGCTGCATGCCCAGCATCTGGCAGGGCTTTGTGGCAAAGCCCCCGCGCGTCGACACCGGCCTGCCGTTCGACCGGCGGCTGTATGTGGCGCGGCGGGTGTTCGAGCAGTCCAGCCCCGAGAGCTATGTGTGCAGCCTGTCCAGCCGTACCATCGTGTACAAGGGCATGTTCCTCGTCAAGGAGCTGCGGCAGTTCTACCCTGACCTGCAGGACACCGACTATGTGAGCGCCATCGGCATGGTGCACAGCCGCTTTTCGACCAACACGGCGCCGAGCTGGAACCGCGCCCACCCCAACCGCTTCATCCTGCACAACGGCGAGATCAACACCATCCGTGGCAACGTCGATACCATGCTCGCGCGCGAGGAGACCATCGAGAGCCCCTTTTTGAAGGACGATATGTCCAAGGTGCTGCCCATCGCCGACCAGAGCGGCTCGGACTCCGCCATCCTGGACAATACCCTTGAGTTCATGGTGATGAACGGCATGGATCTGCCGCTCGCCGTGATGGTGACCATCCCCGAGCCGTGGAGCAACAACAAAAGCATGGATCCCAAAAAGCGGGATTTTTACCAGTATTACGCCACCATGCTGGAGCCGTGGGACGGCCCGGCGGCCATCCTGTTCAGCGACGGCGACGTGATGGGCGCGGTGCTGGACCGCAACGGCCTGCGGCCGAGCCGCTATGCCGTCACCAAGGACGGGCGGCTCATCCTTTCGAGCGAGGTCGGCGTTTTGGATCTGGCCCCGGGGGAGCTTTTGCGCAATGACCGCCTGCGCCCCGGCAAGATGCTGCTGGTCGATACCGTCAAGGGCGAGCTCATCGACGACGAGCGCCTCAAGGCCGCCTACGCCGACCGCCAGCCCTACGGCGAGTGGCTCGACCGCAATCTCGTCAACCTGCGCGACCTCAAGGTGCCCAACCACAAGGCGCCCGGCTACACGCGCGAGGAGCTGACCCGCCTGCAAAAGGCGTTCGGCTACCGGTACGAGGACGTGGCGGCGGTGCTGCTGCCGATGGCCAAAAACGGGGCCGAGCCGGCGGGCGCCATGGGCGACGATGTGCCGCTGGCGGCGCTGAGCCACACCCGCCCGCCGCTGTTCGACTATTTCAAGCAGATGTTCGCGCAGGTGACGAACCCCCCGCTCGACGCTCTGCGGGAGAAGATCATCACCTCGACGACGGTGTACGTCGGCGCGCAGGGCAACCTTTTGCAGGAGGACAGCGGCAACTGCAAGGTGCTCAAGATCGAGAACCCCATCCTGACCGAGACCGACCTGTTGAAGATCAAGGCGATGGCGGTGCCGGGCTTCAAGGTCGAGACGGTGTCCATCTGCTACTACAAAAATACCGAGCTCGAAAAGGCCATCGAGCGGCTGTTCGTCGATGTCGACCGCGCCTACCGCGACGGCGCCAACATCCTCATCCTGTCCGACCGCGAGATCGACGAGTACCACGTCGCCATCCCGAGCCTGCTGGCCGTGGGCGCGGTGTCAAAGTATCTGGTGCGCACGCGCAAGCGCACCGCCATCGCGCTGATCCTGGAGAGCGGCGAGCCGCGCCTTGTGCACGATTTTGCCACGCTGCTGGGCTACGGCGCCTGCGCGGTCAACCCGTATCTGGCGCAGCAGAGCATCGGCCAGCTGATCGCCGACGGTCGGCTCGACAAGGATTTTTACGCCGCCGTGGACGATTATGACCGCGCGGTGCTGGCGGGCATCGTCAAGATCGCCTCCAAGATGGGCATCTCGACCATCCAGTCCTATCAGGGCAGCCAGATCTTTGAGGCGCTGGGCGTGAGCCGCGAGGTCGTGGACAAATACTTCACGAACACCGTCACCCGCGTGGGCGGCATCACCATCCGCGATATCCAGGACGATCTGGAGGCCCGCCACCAGCAGGCCTTCGACCCGCTGGGGCTGGACATCAACATGGAGCTCACGAGCCTTGGCGGGCACAAGCTCCGCAGCGGCGCGGACGCCGAGCAGCATCTGTACAACCCGCTGACCATCCACCTGCTGCAGCAGGCCTGCCGCACGGGCGATTACGCGGTGTTCAAGCAGTACACCGCCGCCGTGGACGAGGCCGGGGGCGACGCGATGCGCCTGCGCAGCCTGCTCGAGTTCAACTACCCCGAGCAGGGCGTGCCGCTCGAGGAGGTGGAGAGCGTTGACAGCATCGTCAAGCGCTTCAAGACCGCGGCGATGAGCTATGGCGCCCTCTCGGAGGAGGCGCACGCCTGCCTGGCCGTCGCCATGAACCATCTGGGCGGCAAGTCCAACACCGGCGAGGGCGGCGAGGCCGAGGAGCGCTACGGCACCCCGCGTAATTCCGCCATCAAGCAGGTGGCGTCGGCGCGCTTCGGCGTGACGAGCCGGTATCTTGTGAGCGCCGAGGAGATCCAGATCAAGATGGCGCAGGGCGCCAAGCCCGGCGAGGGCGGCCAGCTGCCCGGCGGCAAGGTCTACCCGTGGATCGCCAAGACCCGCCATTCCACCACCGGCGTGGGGCTCATCTCGCCCCCGCCGCACCACGACATCTATTCCATCGAGGATCTCGCCCAGCTCATCTATGACCTCAAATGCGCGAACCGCCGCGCGGCCATCAGCGTCAAGCTGGTCAGCGAGGCGGGCGTGGGCACCATTGCCGCCGGCGTGGCCAAGGCCGGCGCCGAGGTCATCCTGATCTCGGGCTATGACGGCGGCACCGGCGCGGCGGCGC
The DNA here is from genome assembly GCA_947628865.1 of uncultured Gemmiger sp. GTDB lineage: Bacteria > Bacillota > Clostridia > Oscillospirales > Ruminococcaceae > Gemmiger. The sequence continues at coordinate 146 of CANRBN010000124.1, read as the reverse complement.
TGGGCTCCATCCACGGCGCGGGCCTGCCGTGGGAGCTGGGCCTGGCCGAGGCGCACCAGACCCTCATCCTGAACGGCCTGCGCAGCCGCGTGCGCATCGAGGCGGACAGCAAGCTGATGACCGGGCGCGATGTGGCCATCGCGGCG
>CANRBN010000123.1 GCA_947628865.1 uncultured Gemmiger sp. | reverse complement strand
CAGAAATACGGCGCCGACGCCGGCATCGTCATCTCGGCCAGCCACAACCCGATGGAATTCAACGGCATCAAGATCTTCAAGGGCGACGGCTACAAGCTGCCCGACGAGGTCGAGAACGAGATCGAGGCCCACATCGCCGACGACTGCGCCGGCATCCGCCTGGCCGAGGGCGCCGACATTGGCCGCATCCACATGTGCCGCACCGCCGTGGCCGACTATGTCGATTTCCTCGCCGAGCAGATCGGCGCCGACCTCACCGGCCTGCGCGTTTTGTTCGACTGCGCCAACGGCGCCTCCGCCGCGGTGGCGCAAAGGCTGTTCCCGCGCCTTGGGTGCGACGCCTCCTTCATCTTTACCGAGGACGACGGCCTCAACGTCAACCGTGGCTGCGGCGCCACCCACCTTGAAGCGCTGGAGGCCGCCGTCAAGGCCGGCAGCTATGACTGCGGCATCGCCTTTGACGGCGACGCCGACCGCTGCCTCGCCTGTGACGAGCAGGGCGCCGAGATCGACGGCGACAAGATCATCGCCCTCGTCGGCAGGGATATGAAAGAGCGGGGCCGCCTGGACGGCAACACGGCTGTGGTCACCGTCATGTCCAACCTGGGCTTCATGAAATACATGGAGGCACAGGGCATCGAGACGGCGCGCACCGCCGTCGGCGACCGGTATGTGCTCGAGAAGATGCGCGCCGGCGGCTATGCCATCGGCGGCGAGCAGAGCGGCCATGTGATCTTTTTGCACCATTCCACCACCGGCGACGGCGAGCTCACCGCCGGCAAGCTGCTCAAGCTCCTGGCCGCCAAAAAGGCCGCGGGGCTCAAGATGAGCGACCTCAACGCCGTCTACAAAAAGTTCCCGCAGGTGCTCATCAATCTCGAGATGAACGACGCCCAGAAGCGCGCCTACCGCGAGGACGAGTACATCGCCGGCTTTATCGAGAGCGAGCAGCAGAACCTGATGGGCTCGGGCCGCGTGCTCGTGCGCGCCTCCGGCACCGAGCCCAAGGTGCGCGTGATGGTCGAGGGCGAGGATATGGACGCCATCACCGCGAGCGCCGAGCGCATCGCCGAGATGATCCGCAAACGCGTCTTGAAATAAGAGAGGGGCTTTCGCATGCGCGCCGCCGATACCTGGCAGGACTATGAGCTTCTGGACGCCACCGCCGGCAACCGGCTGGAGCGCTGGGGCGGCGTGACCCTCGTGCGGCCCGACCCGCAGGTGGTGTGGAAGACCGCGCCCGCCAGCCCCCTGTGGCAGGCGGCGGACGCCGTCTACCACCGCTCCGCCAGGGGCGGCGGCCACTGGGAGCAGCGCAAGAGTCTGCCCGAGCGCTGGCGCATCCGCTGGCGGGAGCTCACGCTCCTCGTCAGCCCCACCGGCTTCAAGCACACCGGCATCTTCCCCGAGCAGGCCGTCAACTGGGCGTGGTATCGGCAAAAGCTGTGCGCCGCCGGAAGGCCGGCCAGGGTGCTCAACCTGTTCGGCTACACGGGCGGGGCGACGCTCGCCTGCCTTGAGGCCGGGGCGAGCGTGACCCACGTCGACGCCAGCAGGGGCATGGTGGCCTGGGCGCGCGAGAACGCCGCCGCGAGCGCCCTGGCCGACCGGCCCTGCCGCTGGATCGTCGATGACTGCGCCAAGTTCGTCGCGCGCGAGATCCGGCGCGGCAGCCGCTACGATGCCGTCATCATGGATCCGCCCAGCTACGGGCGCGGCCCCGGCGGCGAGGTGTGGAAGCTCGAGGAGAACATCTATGACCTCATCGCGCTGTGCGTGCAGGTGTTAAGCGATAAACCGCTGTTTTTTGCCGTCAACTGCTACACGGGCGGCGTGAGCCCGGCGGTGATGGCGTACATATTGCAGACGGCGCTCCCGCCCGCCCATGGCGGCGCCGTCTGGTGCGATGAGATCGGCCTGCCGGTGGCGGCCACCGGCGGCGTGCTGCCCTGCGGCGCGACCGCCGTATGGGAAGCCTGAGAAGTGAAAGGTGAGGTGGCCGCCTGTGCCAGCACAAACGATGCTCAAAGTGCAGGATTTACGGTTCCGTTATGACCCAGAGCAGCCGCAGTACGCGGTGGACGGGGTCAGCCTGTGCGTGCAGAAGGGCGAGTTCGTGGCGGTGCTGGGCGCCAACGGCTGCGGCAAATCGACGCTGGCCAAGCATTTCAACGCCATCCTGCTGCCGGAAAGCGGCACCGTCCTCGTCGAGGGGATGGACACCCGCACCGACGAGCGCCTCTATGATATCCGCCAAAAGGTCGGCATGGTGTTCCAAAACCCCGACAACCAGATCGTCGCCACCGTCGTGGAGGAGGACGTCGCTTTCGCGCTCGAGAACCTCGGCGTGCCCACGCCGGACATCCGCACCCGCATCGACGAGGCGATGCGCCTCGCCGGCATCTGGGACAAGCGCGAGAGCGCGCCGCACAAGCTCTCGGGCGGGCAGAAGCAGCGCGTGGCCATCGCCGGCGTCATCGCCATGAGGCCGGACTGCCTTGTGCTCGACGAGGCCACCGCCATGCTCGACCCCAGCGGGCGCGCCGCCGTGCTCGACACCATCCGCACGCTGCGCGCCGCCGGCATCACCATCGTGGCCATCACGCATTATATGGAGGAGGCCGCCCAGGCTGACCGCATCCTCGTGATGAGCGAGGGCCGCATCGTGCTGGAGGGCACCCCGCGCGAGATCTTCAGCCGGCCGGAGCGTCTGCACCGCTACCATCTCGACGTGCCGCAGGCCGCCGAATTGCGGGACGAGCTCGCCAAGGTCGGCATCCGCCTGCCCGCCGGCACCATCACGCCGGAGGAATGCGCGCAGGCGCTTTACGAGCTGCTGAAATGACCCATGGCGGGGCGCCGGCCCGTCCGACCGCCCCCGTCCCCACTGTTCCGGAAAGGTACGCCCCATGCCCGATATCATCCAAATCGAACATCTGCGCTATGTCTACAACGCCGGCATGCCGGACGAGACGGTGGCGCTCGACGACGTCTCCTTCACCGTCGGCGAGGGGGACTTTGTCGGCGTCATCGGCGCCACCGGCAGCGGCAAATCCACCCTCATCGCCCATCTGAACGGCCTCAACAGGCCGACCTCGGGGCGCGTGCTCATCGACGGGCGCGACATGTGGCAAAAGGGCGAGGATCTGCGCGCGTTCCGCTTTCTGGTCGGGCTGGTCATGCAGTACCCGGAGTACCAGCTGTTCGAGGAGACCTGCGCCGCCGACATCGCCTACGGCCCGCGCAACATGGGCCTGTCGGAGGCGGAGGTCGCCGCCCGCGTGCGCGAGGCCGCGGCGTTCGCCGGGCTGGACGAGGCGCTCCTGCAGCGCAGCCCGTTCGAGCTTTCGGGCGGGCAGAAGCGCCGGGTGGCCATCGCCGGCGTGATGGCCATGCGCCCGCGCGTGCTCGTGCTGGACGAGCCCGCCGCCGGCCTTGACCCCGAGGGGCGCGATACCATCCTCTCCCAAATCAGGGACTATCACCAAAAGACCGGCACCACCGTGCTGCTCGTCAGCCATTCGATGGAGGATATCGCCAAATACGCCGACCGCGTGCTGGTGCTGAGCAGCGCCCGGGTCGCCATGTATGACACCGTCGAGGCGGTGTTCGACCGCGCGCCCGAGCTGCTCCGGCTGGGGCTCTCGGTGCCGCAGATCACGCAGGTGTTTTTGCGCCTGCGCGAGATGGGGCTGGACATCACGGCGGACGTCTACACCGTGCCCTACGCGGTCAAAACGGTGCAGAAAGCGCTGGCCGCCAAACAGCAGCGCAAAGGGGGTGCCGCCGATGCTCCGTGACATCACCATCGGGCAGCATTTCCCCGGCGATTCGGTGCTGCACCGGTGCGACCCGCGTCTCAAGCTGCTGGGCACCGTCGGCTACATCGCCGTGCTGTTCGTCGCCGGCAACCCGCTGGGCATCGGGCTGGCGCTGGCCTTTCTGGCGGCGCTCTACGCCGCGGCGCGCATCCCGTATAAGATGATCCTCAAAAGCCTCAAGCCCATTTTGCCCATCATCCTGTTCACGAGCGTGCTCAACCTGTTTTTCGTCAGCGGGCAGGGGCAGGCGCCGCTGTTCTCGTGGTGGGTGTTCACCGTCTACCCGCAGGGCGTGCGCTACGCCGTGCTCTTGTCGCTGCGGGTCATCGCGCTCATCGCCGGCACCAGCCTGCTCACCTACACGACCAGCCCCATCGTGCTGACCGACGCGCTCGAAAGCGTGCTGCGCCCGCTGGGCCGGCTGCATTTCCCGGTGCATGAGCTGGCCATGATGATGACCATCGCGCTGCGCTTCATCCCCACCCTCATCGAGGAGACCGAAAAGATCATGAACGCCCAGAAGGCCCGCGGCGCCCTGCTCGATACCGGCACGGTGCTGCAGCGCGTCAAGGCCCTTGTGCCGATCCTGGTGCCGCTGTTCATCTCCGCCTTCAACCGCGCCAGCGACCTGGCCGTCGCGATGGAATGCCGCTGCTACCGCGGCGGCGAGGGGCGCACCCGCCTCAAGGTGCTCCGCTATACCCGCACCGACGCGCTCTGTGCCGCCGTTTTGGTGCTGGCGCTCGCGGCCATCGCGGCCACGCGCTGGCTGGTGCCGGGGCTGTAAGGGGGTACGGGGATGAACGTGCTGCTCTGGCTCGCCTACAAGGGCACGAACTACGCCGGCTTTCAGGTGCAGCCCAACGGGCGGACGGTGTGCGCGGTGCTGCAGGACGCCATGCAGGCGGTGCTCGGCGCCCGTCCGGACGTCAAGGGCTGCTCGCGCACCGATGCCGGCGTCCACGCGCGGCGGTTCGCGCTCAGCTTCCACTACGAGGGCCGCCCGGCGCCGGAAAAGCTCGTGCCGGCGCTCAACGCCCACCTGCCGCCCGACGTGCGCGCGCTCGCGGCGCAGGCGGTGCCGCCGGCGTTCCACGCGCGCTACGCCGCCCACGCCAAGACCTACCGCTACCACATCCTCAACAGCCGCGTCGACGACCCCTTTGCCGACGCCTACTGCCACCGCATCGCGGCGCCGCTGGATGCCGCGGCCATGCAGGCGGCTGCCGAAAAGCTCGTCGGCACGCATGATTTTACCTCTTTTTGCGCGGCGGGCTCCTCCGCCGCGGCCCACGGCGACACCGTGCGCACCGTCACCGCCTGCGCGGTGCGGCGCGACGAGCAGGACGGGCGGTATCTCCTGCTCACCGTCACGGCAGACGGTTATCTCTACAACATGGTGCGCATCCTGGCCGGCACCCTCTCCGAGGCGGGCCGCGGCAGGCTGGCGCCGGGCGATATCCCCGGCATCCTGGCGGGGCGCGACCGCGCGCTGGCCGGGCCCACGCTGCCGGCCAAGGGGCTGTTTTTGTGGGATGTCGCCTACGCGCCCGAGGATCTGCACGCCTGAAGTCCGACGATCTTGTGCGAAAGGGGGGAACGCCCTGTGCCCCGCAAACAGGAGCTTGAACAGCAGCGGCGCCTGCAGCGCATGCTGGCGCGCGAGCAGGGCCGTACCCCGCCGCCCGGGGACGAGGCCGAGCCCGGGCGGGCGCGGGACGCCGCGGGGCGCGCGGTGCGCCTTGCGTCCGCGCCCGACCAGCCCCGG
>CANRBN010000122.1 GCA_947628865.1 uncultured Gemmiger sp. | reverse complement strand
TGAGCGGCGCGCCGCGGCTGGTCACGGTGCTGTGCCGCTACGGCCTGCCGGCGCCGCTGGCCCCGGCCCTGAGCCTTGAGCGGTATGCCGGCCTGCCGGCCCCCGTGACCCTGAGCGACGTGCTGCTGCTGGCGTTTTTGTGCCGCGCGGCGGCCTGCCTGTGCATGGGGGCCTTCACGCTGTGGCTGGGGCGGCGCCTGGGCGGGGCGCTGCCGGCGGCGTTCTGCTGCGCGGCGATGTTCTGCCTGCCGGCGCTGCTGGCCCTGTCCGGCCTTGAGACCGGCGTCGAGTGGCTGGGCCCCGCCCCGTGGTTCCGCGCTGCGGCGCTCGTTGCGGATCGCCCCTGGCTGCCGCCGCTGCTGCTGGCGGCGGCGCTGCTCATCGCCGCCGCGCTGGCGCAGAGCCTGTACGCCGCCTATGAGGACTGAGAGGCAAAAGAATACCCGGCGGGCTTTGCCCGCCGGGACGTTTTTTTGCGGTTTGGCTCACACGAACGGGTTCCACAGGCGCCCGCCGTTCAAATAAATGAGCAGAAACGAGATGCACACCAGCGCGCCGCCCGCCGCCATGATGGCGTAGTCGCCCGCGGCAAAGGCCTGCGCGCGGTACCAGGTGCGCTTGCTCCGCTTGCCGAAGCAGCGCAGCTCCATCGCGGTGGAGACGACCTCGATGCGCTCAAGGCTCGAGAGGATGAGCGGCAGCAGGATGGCCGAGGCGTTCTTGAGGCGCTTGAACAGGTTCTCCTTGCTGGTCAGCTCGACGCCGCGGGCCTGCTGCGCCTGCGAGATATCGTGGTATTCCTTTAAGATATCGGGGATGTAGCGCAGCGCCAGCGAGACGGAGTAGGCGATGCGGTAGCTCACGCCGATGCGGTTGAGCGACGCCGCGAACTCGCTGGGCTGCGTGGTCGAGACGAACAGCAGCACCATCGGGATGGTGACGGTGTATTTGAGGATGACGTTGGCGTGGTAGAGCAGCTGCTGCGCGGTGATGCCGTACCGACCGATGAAATGCACGAGCTCGGTGCGCGCGCCGTACAGCTCGACGCCGTATTCCGGCGCGAACAGGTAGATGAGCACGTTGTTGAGCACCATGAACACCGCCGAGAACGCGATGAGCACCTTGACCTCGCGGAACTTGATGCCGGACACCCTGAACAGCACCAGCGCGCTCAGCGTGAGCAGCAGCAGGTAGCGGGTATCAAAGGTGATCATGGCGGCCATCGTCCAGGTCAGCATGCAGACGAGCTTGGCGGCGCCGGTCATCGCATGGATGGGGGACTGGCGCGGGATGTAGTTGAAAAGACCGGTCATTGGCCGCGCACCTCCCTGTCATGGTCGATAAAGCGCTGCACGAAAGCGCCGGGCTCGCCGATGCCGCAGCAAAGCGCGAGGTCGTAGAGCGAGGTCTCCTTCAGGTTGGCGCGGGCGATGATGTCGGGGCTCGTGAGGATGTTGGCCGAGGTATCGTCGGCGATGATCTGCCCGCCCGAAAAGACCACGGCGCGCTGGGCGTATTCCAGCATGAGGTGCATATCGTGCGTGATCATGACGACGGTGATGCCCTGGTCGTGCAGGCTGCGCAGGAATTCCATGATCTCGGTATAGTGCTTGAAATCCTGCCCGGCGGTCGGCTCGTCCAGGATCAGGATCTGCGGCTCGAGCACAAGGATGGCGGCGATGGTCACGCGCTTTTTTTGGCCATAGCTCACCGCCGAGACCGGCCAGTTGCGCATCGGGTACAGCCCGCAGATCCTGAGCGTTTCCTCCACGCGGGCCTTGACCTCGTCCTCCGGCACGCCGCGCAGGCGCAGACCGAACGCGACCTCGTCAAAGATGAACGCCTTGGAGATCATCTGGTTGGGGTTCTGCATCACATAGCCGATCCGGTCGGCGCGCTCCTTGATGCTCAAGCCCGCCATATCCTGCCCGTCCAGCGTGAGGGTGCCCCGCTGCGGCTTCTCGAACCCGCAGACGACCTTGGAGAAGGTCGATTTGCCGGCGCCGTTGGTGCCGACGATGGCCATCAGCTCGCCGCGGTGGATGTCGGTCGTGATGCCCTTGAGGGCGTGGAAGCCGTTGTCGTAGCAAAAGTCGATGTCTCTTGCCTGCAGGACCGGGGGCTGCGGCGCGGGCGGCGGAGCCGGGCGCTGCGCCTGGTGCCAGGCGCGCACCTGCCGCTTTTGCGCCTCGCTGAGCCGGAGCGTGCGGATGCTGTGGGGCAGCATGTCCGGCGTGACGGTGACGCCCGCGTACCGCAGCGCCGTCAGGTACAGCGGCTCGCGGATGCCGTGCTCGGCCAGATACCCGCCGCAGAGCAGCTCGTCGGGGGCAAGGTCGGCCAAAATGCGCCCCTCGCCCATGAGCACGATGCGGTCGACATCGCGCCAGAGCACGTCCTCGAGCCGGTGCTCGATGATGAGCACGGCGGCGCCGGTGTCTTTCTGGATCTGGTCGATGATCTCGATGGCGCGCTTGCCGGTGGCGGGGTCGAGGTTGGCGAGCGGCTCGTCGAACAAGAACACGTCGACGTCGTCCACCATGATGCCGGCCATCGAGACGCGCTGCTTCTGCCCGCCCGAGAGCTCGTCCGGCGCGTGATCCAGGTGGTCGGCGATGGTCACGCGCTCGGCGGTCTCGCGCACGCGGCGGCGCATCTCGTCCTGCGGGACTTCGTCGTTCTCCAGCGCAAAGGCGATGTCCTCGCCGACCGTCAGGCCGATGAACTGGCCGTCCAGATCCTGCAGCACGGTGCCCACGACCTTGGAGATGTCAAAAATGTTCATCTCGCGGGTCTCCTTGCCGCGGATGGTCAGGCTGCCGGTGGCGGTGCCGGGGTAGTTGAACGGGATGAGCCCGTTGATGCAGTGCGCCAGCGTCGATTTGCCGCAGCCCGACGGCCCGGCGATGAGGATCTTCTCGCCGGCGTGGACGGTCAGGTCGATATCGTAGAGCGTGGGCGCCGCCTGTGCGTTGTACTGAAAGCCGAAATGGGAGAATTTGATCAATTCCTCCGGCATGGTCACCATTCCTTTAGCCATAAAATGGCCGGGAAGGGGGCGTGCCTCTTCCCGGCCTGATGCGCGGGGCAAACGAGCGGCTCAGTCCTCCTTGGTCAGCGAGCCCTTCTTGGGGCGGGCGGCCACATAGGCGATGCAGAGCAGCGTGCCGACGATGGCGGTGGACAGGATGTTGCCGGCGCTGCCGACGGCGCCCTGCAGGAAGATCTTGTCCGCGGGCTCGCTGTAGATGAGGATGTCCAGCGCGGGCGCGATGAGGCCCCAGCTGATGAGGTGGGCCACGGCCTGCGCGATGTTGAAGATGACCGCGCCCTTGACGCCGAACTCGCCGTCATCGAGCTTGAGCTTGGTGCCCACAAAGCCCATGGCGAGGCCGAAGAACGCCGAACCGGCGACCCAGCTCCACCAGATGCTGCCGTAGACGAGGTCGCTCAGCGCATGGCCGATGATGCCGATGAGCACGCCGGCCACCGGCCCGAACAGCAGGGACAGGACCGCCAGGATGGGGTAATCAAAGCTGATGCGGGTGTTGGGGATGGGCGTGGGGATGGCGACGTAGGTGTGCAGCACGAAGAACAGCGCCGCGCCGATGCCGACCGCCACAATGGTCTTGATGGAAAGCTTTTGCATGATGATTCCTCCCGTGAGATTTGTATTCCCGATCCGCGGCGGCTGCCGCGGAGGAAAACCGTGTCTGCCGGCCCCCCTACCGCGCGCCCTCGGGCGCGAACGCGATGGTCCAGCCGCTGCCGGTGCCGATGCCGTACGCCTTGGCAAAGCTGCCCTGGTTGATGGCCACCGCCATCCTGCCCAGCGAGTTCATGTAGACGAGCGGCTCGCCGACGTAGACATCGGCGAAGGAATGGGCGTAGACGATGTTGTTGCGGTAGAGCGTGCGGGTGGCGTTGCGGATGGTCACCTCGACGCGCGCGCCGAACGGGATGCCCAGGCCGTCGAACAGCGCCCTGGGGACGTTCGTCCACAGGCTGCCGAAGCGGATGTCCAGCACGTCGATGGTGCCCTGCACGGTGCCCCCCTCGCCGGCGAAGGCGGGCGTGACGGGCAGCTCCACCGCGGTTGCCGGGTCAAGCGCCGGGCCGACCTGCTCAAATGTGATGGCGCCGCTGGCGAGCCGCGCGCCGGTATAGGCGTACACATCGCGGCCATGGAACGTATAGCTCTCCTCGCTGCCGCCGAGGCGGTTGACGCGCTCGTCGATGCCGCGCAGCGCCGCAAGGCCGTATTCCCGCTTGAGGTGGGTGAGGGTGCCGTTGTCCGGCGTGACGACGCACTGCCCGTCCCTGGTTTTGGCCGCGACGCTACGCCGGGCCGAGCCGACGCCGGGGTCGACGACCGACACGAACACCGTGCCCGCGGGCCAGTAGCGCACCGTTTGCAGCAGGCGGTAGCTGGCCTGCCACACATCGTAGGGGGCGATGCCGTGCGTCAGGTCATGGATGCGCAGCGTGGGCGAGACGCCGTACGCCACGCCGTACATGGCGCTGACGGCGCCGTCCTCCAGCCCAAAATCACTTTGAAAGACCAGTGCGTCCTGCATGGCGGTGCGTTTTGCCCTCCTTGCCCGGTGGTTTGCCGCCAAAAACCGCGGCAACACAGGAATTATACGCCCGTGCCGGCGTTTCGTCAAGTCAAAAAGGGCGTGACTTTCTGCCCGCCGGGCAAAAAACGGTGCCCGCCGCCATTTGGCAGCGGGCACGGGACGTATTCGCTCATTCCAGCGGGAACTTGCCCTGCTCCTTGTTGATCACATAGTAGACGGTGCCCTCCTCCGGCTTGATATACACCTTGCAGGTGTGGATGCCGGTCTTGTGGGTGGCACGGTACTCGGCCCGGGCACGCTCCATCAGGGCGGAGCAGTTGTACTCGGTGCCGCCGACCTGGAAGTAAAGCTCCGGCGCCGGGGTATGGGCTTTTTTGGGGGCAGCCTTGCGGCCTGCCTTTTTGGCGGGCTTCGGCTTGACCGTGCGGTTCTTGCTGCCGGGCTTGCGTCCGCGGCGGGCCGGCGTGGCCGGCGCCTCAACGGCAGGGGTCTCGGCGGCGGGGGTTTCTGTCTTCTTTCTGGGCATGGGGGCTTCCTCCTTTACAGTCGTACTCAACTTACCATGATTATATATGCCCGCCGCGAGAAAATCAAGGGGCGGACGGCAAAGAAATCTGCATTTGACCCGGCTCGCCCTTTTCTGACGCTTGTCCGCCCAGCATTTCCAGCAGCCGCTCGACCTCGACGGGCTTGGGGAGGAAATCGTCCATGCCGCAATCGAGCGCTTTTTGGCGTTCCTCGGCAAAAGAGTTGGCCGTGCAGGCGATGATGCGCACGCGCGCGGCGTCGGCGCGCGGCAGGGCCCGGATGGCGGCGGCCGCCGCGTAGCCGTCCATGTTGGGCATCAAAAGATCCATCAGGATCACGCCGTATTCACCCTCGGCGCTCTCGCGGAACATCCGCAGGGCCTCGGCGCCGTCGCGGGCGAGCGCGGCCTCAAAGCCCTCCTCGCCGAGCAGCTCCAGCATGATCTCGGCGTTGAGCTCGTTGTCCTCGGCCACCAGCACGCGGGGGCGCGCGGCGGCTGCGGGCGCGCGCCCGCGCGGGGCG
>CANRBN010000121.1 GCA_947628865.1 uncultured Gemmiger sp. | reverse complement strand
GCGCAGGCGGACTGGCGCAGCCAGCTTAGCCGAGCCCCTCTTTTGCAGCGTGTCGAGTTTCTCGACACGCTGCGGCGTGGAGATGGCACGATTTGAGACCGTGGGGCGGGGCGCCTGGCGGGCTCGCGGGGGAGCCTCAGGCGGGGGCTTTCGGGAACGTCACCTGCACCGCGGTGCCGGCGCCGGGGGCGCTGGTGAGCGTGATGTCGGCGCCGTGCAGCAGCGCGATGTGCTTGACGATGGCCAGCCCCAGCCCGGTGCCGCCGGTGGCCTTGGAGCGGCTCTTGTCGACGCGGTAAAACCGCTCGAACACGCGGTCCTGCGCCTCGGGCGGGATGCCGATGCCGTTGTCCTCCACGCGCAGGAAAGCGCGCCCCTCCGCCGTGCCGGTGTACAGCAGCACATGGCCGCCGGGGCGGTTGTAGCGGATGGCATTGTCACACAGGTTCTGCAAAAGCTCGGCCAGCAGGTCGCGGCTGCCCGTCACGGGGGCGGGCAGCGCCGTGGCCGAGAGCGTCACATACGCCTTGCGGGCGTTCACCGTCATCGCGGCGACGGTGTCGCGCGCGAGCTCGGCCAGGTCGAGCGGCGCCATCTCGGGCGCGCGCTCGGGCTTGTCGCGCAGGCTGTCGAGCTCGGACAGCTGCAAAATATCGCTGACCAGGCGGATCATGCGCTGCGCCTCGCGGTGGATGCGCCGGCCAAAGGCGGGCACGTCCTCCGGCCTGGCCATGCCGGTCTCCAGCAGCTCGGCGTAGCCGCTGATGCTGGTCAGCGGCGTCTTGAGCTCGTGGCTGACGTTGGCCGTGAACTCCCGCCGGATCTGCTCGTTCTCGGCGCGCAGGCGGCGATCGCTCTGGATGGTGCGGGCGAGGGGGACGAGCTCGGTGTAGGGCACGTCGGCCTCGATGGTGTCAAGGTGGCCGGCCAGCGCCGTCACCGGCGCAACAAGGCGGCGGGCAAAAAACCAGGCCAGCACCGCCGCCAGCGCCGCCACCGCCGCGCAGCCGGCGGCCAGCAGCGGCAGCATGCGGTTGTAGGCCGTCCACAGGGCGGCGGTGTCCTGCGCGGCGCGCAGCACGCAGCCGTCCGGCAGGCGCAGGGCGTAGTAGTGCGTCTCGACGCCGACGGTGGCGCTGCGGCGCGTCGCGGTGCCGACCCCGTTTTGCAGGGCGGCCAGCACCTCGGGCCGGTCGGCGTGGTTTTCCCGCGGGCGGGCCTCGTCGGGGGCGCTGTCCAGCAGCACGGCGCCGTCCCCGCCGATGAGGGTCAGGCGCATGCCGCCCGGCAGCAGCACGTCCCGCAGGCTGTCGGCGCTGCCGTCGTAGCGGGCGGCGGCGGCGCGGGCGATGTCGGCCAGCGCGGTCTCGGCGCGCAGCGAAAAGGCGCGGTAGAACAGCGCGCCGGCGCCCAGCGCCGTGAGCAGCACGCTGAGCAGCCCCACCCACAAAAGGCCCTGCCGGATGCGGCGGGCCATGCTTTGCGGGGTATTCTGTTGTGGGGTCTCCCGCGGCATCACAAGCCCTCCGGCGTGTCGGGCGCCTGCGCGCTGAGCTTGTAGCCCACCTTGCGCACGGTGCGGATGACGTCACCGGCGGGGCCGAGCTTTTGGCGCAGCGTGCGCACATGCATGTCGATGGTGCGGGATTCCAGCAGGTCGGCGGTGCCCCAGACCTCCTGCATGATGCGCTCGCGCGGGAGCACCTGCTCCGGGTTTTGCAAAAAAAGCTGCAACAGCGCGTATTCCTTGTAGGTCAGCTGCACCGGCGCGCCGCCCGCGGTCACGGTGCGGGCGGCATCGTCCAGGCAGATATCGCCAAAGCGCAGCACCGGCGCCGTGCCATGGCCCTGGCTGCGGCGCAGCACGGCGCGCACGCGGCTCAAAAATTCCAGCACGCCGAACGGCTTGCACAGGTAATCGTCCGCGCCCTCGTCCAGCCCGCGCACGATGTCGAGCTCGCCGGTCTTGGCGGTCACCATCAGCACGGGCAGGCGGCGGGCGGCGGCGTTTTGGCGCAGGCGGGCCAGGATGGCAAAGCCGTCCTCATCGGGCAGCATCACGTCCAGCACCACGAGCTGCGGCAGCGCGCCGGCGGACAGCGCCGCCCAGAACGCGGCCCCGTCGGCAAAGCCGCGCGCCTCGAACCCGTTCGAGCGCAGCGCATAGCATTCCAGCTCCCGGATGCCGGCGTCATCCTCCACGATGTAGATCATGGCGCGGCCTCGCTTCCCGGCGCCGGCGCGGGCTCCCCGTCGGCAAAGGTGTAGCGGTCACGGTATTTCTCAAAGCGGCGCTCGAACTGGCTGTCGATCTCGCCGCTCTTGACGGCGTTCAGGTATTCGTGCGTGTCGAAGCGGTCCTCGGCGACCTCGATCATCGCCACCGCCACGTTGGAGCAGTGGTCGGCCACGCGCTCATAGCTGGTGAGCAGGTCGTCGAGCACAAAGCCGAACTCCAGCGTGCAGGCGCCGGCGGTCAGGCGGGCGATGTGGCGGGCCTTGATGTCCCGCACGAGGCCGTCGATGACCTCCTCCATCGGCTCGATCTTGCCGGCGGCGTAGAGGTCGCCCTTTTGGAACGCGTCCACCGTGCGGTTGAGGATGTCCTGCTCGGCGGCCTCGAGCACGGTCAGATCCTCCAGCGCCTCGCCGCTGAACACGATGCCTTTTTCGTGGATCTCCTGCGCCGTCTCGATGAGGTTGACGGCATAGTCGCTGATGCGCTCAAAATCGTTGATGGTGTGCAGCAGCACGTTGACGGTGCGGCGGTCGTCGCCGGCCAGGCGCTTGCCGCCCAGGCGCACCAGATAGGTGCCCAGCACGTCCTCGAAATGGTCGACGCCGTCCTCCTGCTCGGCGACCTCGGCGGCAAGGGCCTCATCCCAGCTGCGGGTGGCGGCCATCGCCTGCAGGATCGAGGAGCGGCAGATCTCGGCCATGTCGCACCCGACGATGAACGCGCGGTTGACGGCCACCGACGGGGTGGAGAGCAGGCGCTCGTCCAGCAGCTCATGCTGCTCGGGCGCCGCGGCCTTGCCCTCCGGCACGATGAGGTAGGCGAGCCGCTCGAGCTGGCGGGTGAACGGCAGCAGCACGAGCGTGGTGACGACGTTGAACACCGTGTGCACCATCGCGATGCCGAACGTGGTGACGGGCGCGTTGTAGAACCCGAAATGCAACAGCGCGTTGAGCGCGTAGAACGCTACGAGGAACACGAGCGTGCCGATGGTGTTGAACGCCGTGTGCACGACGGCGGTGCGGCGGGCGTCCTTGTTGGCGCCGGCCGAGGAGAACAGCGCCGTCAGCGTGGTGCCGATGTTCTGGCCCATGATGATGGGCATGGCCGAGGCGTAGGTGATGGCCCCCGAGGCCGACAGCGCCTGCAGGATGCCGATGGACGCGGCGCTCGAGTGCAGCAGCGCCGTCAGCACCGCGCCGGCGGCCACGCCGAGCGGCGGGAAGCTCTTGAACACGAGGAACAGCTCGGCGAAGCCGGGCAGGTCGGCCAGCGGGGCCATGGCGTTCTTCATCGTCTCCATGCCGGCGATGAGGATGGCGAAGCCGAGCAGGATGCGGCCCGTGCTCTTTTTGCGGTCGGTGCCGCGCATGTAGAGCAAAAGCCCCGCAAAGCCGAGCAGCGGGCTCCACGCCGTGGGGTTGAGCATGCGGATGAGGAAGGAATCCCCCTCAAGGCCGGAGAGCGATAAGATCCAGCTCGTCGCCGTGGTGCCGATGTTGGCGCCCATGATGACGCTGATGGCCTGATGGAACTGCATGATGCCGCTGTTGACGAAGCCCACGGCCATGACGGTGGTCAGCGTGGAGGACTGCATGACCGCCGTGACCACGATGCCCAGCAGCAGCCCCAGCGCGGGGCTCGCGGTGATCTTGCCCAGCAGCCCGTGCAGCTTGCCGCCGGCGGTCTGCTCAAGGTTTTTGCTCATCATGTCCATGGCGTACAAGAACATCGCCAGGCCGCCGAGCAGCGCAAAAATGTTGAAAATGCTCATAGCGTTACATCCGTTCCTTTTTTACACCAAGCAGGGAAAGCCTTTCCCCCATTATAGCCGAAAACCGCCCCGGCGGGAAGACGGAATTGTAAAGGACTTGTAAAGCGCGGGTAAAGTTCGCGGGAAATTTGCCGCCCACA
Source organism: uncultured Gemmiger sp. (assembly GCA_947628865.1). Classification (GTDB taxonomy): domain Bacteria; phylum Bacillota; class Clostridia; order Oscillospirales; family Ruminococcaceae; genus Gemmiger. Next base: position 1,517 of record CANRBN010000121.1, on the reverse strand, counting down.
TACAAAAAAACGGCGCGGGACATACGCCCCGCGCCGAAAACGGTTTATAGGATATGGGCCTTTTATAGGATATGGGCCTTTTGCAGCGCCCGCACGACGCCGGGGATCAAAACGAGCTGCACCGCGATGCCCGGCAGGCCGGTGACGAACGCGCTGGTCAGCCATATTTGCAGCGAGTAGTCGCCCGCGCGCAGGAACAGCGCGTTGGCCGCGCCGTAGACGATGCGCCCGGCGAGCATCGCCAGCACCATCGCGACGTACAGGTCGAGCAGCGGGCGGCCCGTCCTGATGACGCGGACGAGCAGCCCGGCGGCCAGGCCGTAGGCGGCCAGCTCCAGCATCATGCCGGGCAGGTAGGCGGGCACCGGCATGCCGGTGATGAGGCTGGAGAGCACCGGCCCCAGCACCCCGCACCCCAGCCCCCACAGCGGGCCGCAGGCAAGGCCGCACAGCAGCACGGGGATGTGCATGGGCAGCAGCACGTTGCCGGCGCGCGGGATGGCGTGCAGCGCCAGCGGCAGCACGACGCACAGCGCCGCGCACAGGGCGGAAAAGACGAGATGGCGGGTCTGTTTTTGGGTCTGCATGGGGAATCCTCCTTAGATGGTCCGGCAAAAAAATATGGCGCCCCACACCCCCTGCCCGGGGGCATAAGGCGCCTGCCTGGCGCTTGCTTTCGAAAGCTGCCGGAATAGAAGACGGAAAACGCGGCGCGCTGCGGCGCGCCCGGCCGGGGCTGCCTGCCCCGCCGAACCCAGTGTAGCATCGGCGGGCGGTTTTGTCAAGCGCGGGGCGCGGGCGGGGATTTTAAGAAAATCTTAGGGCGGCTGTAACATTTTGGAGAGAAAACTCGTTATAGTATATAGATAGACAAAACGCCCCGCCCGAAAGGAGGCCGCCCCCATGCCAACGGCCATCACGGTAAAGGATCTGTGCATCGACCTGCGCGCGCACTGCGTGCGGCGGGACGGGGGCGAGGTGCCCCTGACCCCGCAGGAATACGCCCTGCTGGAGGCGCTGGCCACCCACCGCGGGCGGCCCCTGAGCCGCAGCGCGCTGCTGCAGCTGGCCTGGGGCTGGGTGCTGGCCGGCGAGGGCGCTACCCGCACGGTGGACGTACATATCCAGCACCTGCGCAAAAAGCTCGGCCTGGACAACGAGATCCAGACCGTGTACAAGGTGGGGTATCTGCTCTCCTGAGCCAACACGCCTCAGCGTGTCGAGAAACTCGACACGCTGCAAAAGAGGGGCTTTGCGCACGGCGGGCCATGCCCGCCGCCTGCCAAAATATTTTGCCAAAAATATTTTGGCAGGGCGCAAACGCCCGAGCCTATGCGCCAAGAGCCACCGTTTCGGCAAGCGCCTGCGGGCGCACAGCGTTGAGCGAGGGCGCGACCGAACTATACGTCCGCGAACGCGGACATTACATGGCGCCGCTTTCGCCCCTCTCTTGGACACACCCCGTCGCAAAAAATGTCGTTCTCATGCCTAAAGGCGACTCGAACGGCATTTTTTGC
>CANRBN010000120.1 GCA_947628865.1 uncultured Gemmiger sp. | reverse complement strand
CCTCCGACGTGCGCCTGCGGGCGCGAACATGTCAGCCGAGGCCGATGGATTCAGAAAACACCTTTTTCGACAGTCTGAGCCGGCCCCTGCGGCATTTTACCCGCCCAGCGCGGCGGCGGCCTGTTCCTCGGCGAACTGGCGGGAATAGAGCGTATGGTAGTAGCCGCGCCTGCGCAAAAGCTCCTCGTGCCTGCCCTGCTCGACGATGCGCCCGTCGCGCACGACGAGGATGAGATCCGCCTTGCGGATGGTGGACAGGCGGTGCGCGATGAGGAAAGACGTGCGCTCCTTGAGCAGGTGGTCGATGGCGTTCTGGATGAGCTGCTCGGTCTGGGTGTCGATGGAGGAGGTGGCCTCGTCCAGCACGAAGATGCGCGGATCGGCCAGCACGGCGCGGGCAAAGCTGATGAGCTGCTTTTCGCCGGTGGAAAGGCGGTCACCGCCCTCGCCGACCTCGCTGTCCCACCCTTTCGGCAGCTTGGCGACGACGGTATCGGCCGAGACGGCTCTGGCCGCGGCCTCGACCTCGGCGTCGGTGGCGTCGAGGCGCCCGTAGCGGATGTTCTCGCGCACGGTGCCGCTGAAAAGATGCGGGTTTTGCAGCACATAGCCGATGTTCGCGTGCAGCCAGAGCTGGCTGCGCTCGCGGTAATCGACGCCGTCGATGAGCACCTGACCGGACGTCGGCTCAAAGAAGCGGCAGGCCAGGTTGACGAGCGTGGATTTGCCGGCGCCCGTCTCGCCGACGAGCGCCACCGTGGTGCCCGCCGGGATGTGCAGGTCAAAGTGGCTCAGCACCTCGTCGCCGCCGTCGGGGTAGCGGAAGCTGACGTCGCGGAACTCGATCTCGCCCCTGAGCGGCGGCCAGTTCTCGGGGCGCGGGTCGAACACGTCGCCGTATTCGGCCTTGACGGCGGGGCTGTCCTCGATCTGGGGCTTTTCGTCGAACAGGCCGGTGACGCGCTCGATGGAGGCCTGGATGGAGATGAACTCGGCGATGTTGGCGGCGGTGTTCTGGATGGGCTCAAAGATGCTGACCGCATAGCTGACAAAGACCGACAGCGTGGCCAGCTCCAGCGCGCCGTCCAGCGTCATCTGCCCGCCGCGCAGCAGCACGATGGCCACCGCCGCGGTGGAGAAGAACAGCACCAGCGGGATGTACACGGCGTTGAGGCGGTAGGCCTGCACGCCGGCGTGGCGGGCCTTCTCGCTTTGGGCGGTGAACGCCGCGGTGTTGGCGTCCTCGATGACGAGGGTCTTGCTGGTCTTGGCGCCGGTGATGCCCTCGTTGAACGCGCCGGTCAGCTCGGAGTTGAGCTTGCGCACCCGGCGGTTCCAGCGCAGGATGCGATCCTGGAACACCCACGTCAGCACGGCGATGACCGGCACGATGAGGATGACCGGTACGGCCAGCCGCCAGTTGAGCGCCAGCATGGCCGCGAACGTGCCGCCGACATAGAGCAGCGCCCACAGGATATCGGTCAGGTTCCAGGCCAGGATGGAGGCGATGCGCATGGTATCGCTCGTCAGGCGGGAGATGAGGTAGCCGACCGGCGTGACGTTGTAAAACGAGAGCGACAGCGTTTGCAGATGGCGGAAGAGGTCGCGGCGCATATCGCGGCCAAGGTTCATCTCGATCTTCATCGAGCCGCGGCCAAAGCCCACCACCGCGAGCGCCTGCACGAGGATGGCGGCCAGATACAAGGCCGCGTAGGCCCCCAGCCCCTCGAGCGTTTTGCCGGTGATGAAGTGCCCGATGGCATAGCGCTGGAACAGCGGCAGCGCCACGTCGATGAGGGCGGTCAGGCTGTTGAACGCCACCACGCTCAAGAAGATGCCGCGGTAGGGCTTGCAGAACGGCCACAGGCGCTTCCAGATGGAAAGGTCAAGGCTTTGGGTATATTCTTTTTCGTCAAAGGCGGGCATCAGGCGGCGCCTCCTTTCGGGCCGGGCTGCTCCAGCAGCAGGCGATCCTCGCTGTTCATCTGGATGTCATAGATCTGCTTGTAGATGCCGGGGCGGCTGATGAGCTCGGCGTGGGTGCCGATGTCCGCCACACGCCCGCCGTCCAGCACGAGGATCTTGTCCGCCTGCATCAGCGTGGTGACGCGGTGGGAGATGAGGATGACGGTGCGCGCGCCGAGGTTCGCCTTGAGCGCGGCGCGGATGGCGGCGTCGGTCTCGGCGTCGACGGCGGAGAGCGAATCGTCAAAGATCATGACGGGCGCGTCCTGCAAAAGCATGCGGGCGATGGCCACGCGCTGCTTCTGCCCGCCCGAGAGCGTCACGCCGCGCTCGCCGACGAGGGTATCGTACCCCGCCGGGAACTCGCTGACGGCCTCGTCGACGCAGGCGATGGCGCAGACGCGGCGGATCTCCGCAAGCGGGGCGTCGGGGCGGGTGGCGGCGATGTTCTCGCGGATGGTGCGGCTGAACAGAAACGGCTCCTGCAGGCAAAGCCCCACCTGCCGGCGCAGGTCGGCGCGGGTGAACTGCTCGACGGGCACGCCGCCCACCGTGATGCGCCCGCCGCCGGGCGGCAGGTCATACAGGCGGTCGAGCAGATGCACGAGCGTGCTCTTGCCGCTGCCCGTGCCGCCCAGCACCGCAAAGGTGCTGCCGGCGGGGATGGTGAAGCTGACGTCCCTGAGGACCTCGGGCCCGTCGCCGTAGCCGAACGAGACATGGTCGAACACGATGTCGCCGTCCGCAGGATGGGGCGCGGCGCCGGGGGCCTCCTCCTCACGCGGGGCATGCAGGATGTAGCCCACGCGATCCATCGAGACGCCGGCCTTGCTCATGTCCGAGAGCACGCGCCCCAGCATGCGCACCGGCCAGGCGAGCGATTCGTTGTAGGCGACGAAGGCGAGGAAATCGCCCAGCGTGATGGCGCCGTGCACGGCGCGCACGGTGCCGACGAGGATGATGACCATGACCTGCAGACAGGTCAGCAGCGTGCCGGAGGCCCAATAGACCGACAGCAGCCCGCCCAGGCGGATCCACAGCTGGGAAAAGAAATCGTTTTTGGCGTTGAAGTGCTCGACCTCAAAGCGCTCGCGCCCGAACGCGCGCACGACGCGCACGCCGGTCAGGTTCTCCTGCGCGGCGGTGGTCAGGGCGCCCTCGGCCTCGTCGGCGGCCTTGAAGCGGCTGGCGATGCCGCGGTAGAAAAGCCCCGACGCCAGCCCCGAGACGGGGATGAACGCGATGGCGACGAGCGTGAGCGGCACATCCATGCGGAACATCAGCACAAGGTACAAAACGATCAGGAACACCGTGCGCACCACCGTGACCAGCTGCCGGCAGACGAAATCCTGCACGACCTGCACGTCCGAGGTGCAGCGCTGGATGAGGTCGCCGGTGGCGTGGGCGGTGTGCCAGGCGAAGCTCAGATGCTGGATGTGGTCAAACAGGGCGTCGCGCATGGATTTGATGAAGCGCTCGTTGCCCATGGCGAACAGGCAGCGCTGGGCAAAGCCGAACACGCCGCGCAATGCGGCCGCCGCCAGCACCGCGCCCGCCGCCCACCACAGCGCGCGCGCGGGGTCGGCGCGCAGGGCGGCGAGCACGCTCTGCGGCAGAAAGGTCTGCGGCTCGGTGCCCAAAATGCTGTCCACCGTGACGCGGATGATCTGCGGCGTCACGGCATGGCAGGCGGTATCAAGGCAGGCGCACACCAGCCCGCCCAGGAACAGCCACACGCACCCGCGCAGAAAGCGCCAGACGAGCGCCAGCTTGGCGCGCGGGGACAAATGAAAGGTCTTCTCACTCATAAAACCGATTCCCTCACTTGACAGATTCGCACAAAAAAGCCCCTGCTCTTCGGCAGGGGCACAGCGCAGCGGTACGGTCTTACACCGTCCGGCAAAAGCGCGCACTACGCCCCTTGCGGGTCTTCTTCCGGGTAAACTTGCCGTACAAACGCATGGTGCGCGCCTCCTTTCCGCTTTGATTTCCTGCGCCAGTATACCGGCTTTGGCCGGTTTTGTCAAGCCTTTTACCAAATTGTCATCAAAGAGCGTAGAGCGCGGTGTATTTGCGGGTCAGATAGGCCGTGTAGTGCGCGGGGTCGAACGGCCCGCCGCAGAGGCTCTCGACCAGCCAGTCGGTCTCTTTCAGGCAGCCGTAGCGCCACAGGCGTTTTGTGAGCTCCTCCCGCAGGGGGGCAAGGTCGCCGCGCGCCGCGCAGGCGTCGACGTCCAGCGCTTGGCGGATATCGTCCATGGCCTGCGCGGCGTAGGCCGAGCCCAGCGCATAGCTCGGGAAATAGCCGATATCGCCGCCCGCCCAGTGGATGTCCTGCAAAACGCCCTCGGCATCGTTTTTGGGCGTGATGCCGAGATATTCCCGGTACCTTTCGTTCCAGGCGGCGGGCAGGTCGCGCACCGCCAGCTCGCCGTGTACGAGCGCCTTCTCCAGCTCGTAGCGCACCATGATGTGCAGGGGGTAGGTCAGCTCGTCGGCCTTGGTGCGGATGGGCCCCGGCACGGCGCGGTTGACGGCGCGGTAAAGCTCCTCCGCCGTCACGCCGGCCAGCTGCGCGGGGAACAGCTCGCACAGGGTGGGCCACAGGCACTCCACAAAGGCGCGGCTGCGGCCGACGCAGTTTTCAAACAGGCGGCTCTGGCTCTCGTGGATGCCCATGCTGGCGCCGCCCTGCAGCGCCGTGTAATCCAGCGCCGCATCGACATGGCTGTCGTACAGGGCGTGGCCGCCCTCGTGCAGCACGCTGTACAGGCTGCTGGTGAAATCCCGCGGCAGGTAGCGCGTGGTCAGGCGGACATCGCCGCTGTAGAGGCTGTCGGTAAAGGGGTGCTCGCTCTCGCCCAGCAGCGTGTGCGCGGGGTCGAGCCCCCACAGCGCCATCAGGCGGCGGCTGAGCGCGCGCTGCTTATCGAGCGGCCAGTCGTTTTCAAGGAAATCCGTGCGCACCGGCGCGCCGCGCTTTTGTACCTCGGCCAGCAGCGGCACGACGGCGCCGCGCACGGCGGCAAAAAAGGCGTCGCAGCGGGCGGCGGTCAGGCCCGGCTCGTACTGGTCGAGCAGGACATCGTAGGGATCCCGCGCGGGGTCGATGCAGGCGGCCTGCCGGCGCACGGCGGCCACGATCTTTTCAAGATACGGCGCGAAGGCGGCAAAGTCGCTGTCCTTGCGGGCGCGCCCCCACGCCGGCATGGCCTGCGCGACCAGGCCGGAGAAGGCGGCGTATTCCCCGGGCGGGATGTTGCGGATGCGGCCCGCCTCGCGCTTGAGCTCGCGCACCTCGGCGGCCTGCTGCTCGTCTTCGGCGTCCCGCGCGGCCCGCTCGAGCAGGGCGGCGGTGTCGGCGCCGGTCAGCAGCGCATAGCGCAGGCGGGCGAACTCCTCGGCGGCGACGGCGCGGCCCGCCTCGCTTTCCGGCGGGGCGACGGCGGCCTCGTCATAGCTGATGAGGGCCTCGGCGTAGCGGAACGCGTACAGCTGCCTTTGCAGCGCGCGCAGAGCGGTGATGGACTCTTTCATGGCGTCTCCTTTGCGGCGTGTCGGATCGCTCGACACGCTTCAGGGCGGGCCCAAGGGCCCGCACTCAGACTGTCGAAAAAGAGGTATTTAAAATCCATCGGCCTCGGCTGACATGTGCGGACGAGGCCGATACCTCTAGAGCAAAAAGTGCCGTTCGAGTCGCCTTTAGGCATGAGAACGACATTTTTTG
>CANRBN010000119.1 GCA_947628865.1 uncultured Gemmiger sp. | reverse complement strand
AACGCGGACATTACATGGCGCCGCTTTTACCCCTCTCACAGGACACACCCCGTCGCAAAAAATGCCGTTCTCATGCCCCGAGGCGACTCGAACGGCTTTTTTTGCTCTAGAGGTATCGACCTCGTCTGCGCATGTCAGCCGAGGCCGATGGATTCAGAAAACACCTTTTTCGACAGTCCGCGCAGGGCGGGGGCTTATGCCGCCAGTGTCAGATCGCCGTCCCTGATCCAGCCCAGGCGGCGCAGCACAAGCCCGAACGCCCAGCTCAAGACGCCGGGCAGCACAAAGCAGACGAGCGCGAGCCCCAGCCAGTCAAGGCCGGTGGGGGCGGCGCCGCTCTCGACCCAGCCGGTGTACACGCCGATGGGCCCCACCAGCCCGCAGGTGCCCATGCCGCTGGAGATGGCCGGGCCGTTCATCTCAAGCCCGAACACGCAGGTGGCGATGGGCCCGGTCACGGCTGCCGCCAGCGTCGGCGGCAGCCACACGCGCGGATTTTTGAGGATGTTGGGCATCTGCAGCATGCTGGTGCCCAGCCCCTGGCTGACGAGCCCGCCGATGCCGTTCTCCCGAAAGCTCAGCACCGCAAAGCCGACCATCTGCGCGCAGCAGCCGGCCACCGCGGCGCCGCCGGCAAGGCCCGTCAGGCCCAGCGCGGCGCAGATGGCGGCGCTCGAGATGGGCAGCGTGAGCGCCACGCCGACCAGCACCGAGACGGCGATGCCCATCAAGAACGGCTGCAGCTCGGTCGCCCACATGATGGCGCTGCCCACAAGGCTCGCCGCCCTGCCGATGGCCGGCGCGCACAGCGCCGCCGCCCCCACGCCGACGAGCACCGTCACCGCGGGCGTGACGAGGATGTCGACCTTTGTCTCCCGGCTCACGAGCTTGCCGCACTCGCACGCCAAAATGGCGATGATGTACACGGCCAGCGGCCCGCCGGCCCCGCCCAGCGTGTTGGCGGCGCTGCCCACGGCGATCAGGCTGAACAGCACCAGCGGCGGCGCGTGCAGCGCCCAGCCGATGCTGGCGGCCATGGCCGGCCCGGCCACCGCCATCGCGTAGCCGCCGGCCTCGGCCAGAAAGCCGAGCCCCGTCTGCTGGCCGATGGTCTGGATGATGGTGCCGATCAGCAGGCTGGCGAACAGCCCCTGCGCCATCGCGCCCATCGCGTCGACGCCGTAGCGCGTGGCGGAAAACAGGATATCCTTGCGTTTCAAAAACGCTTTTACGCGTTCCATAGTCACACACCTCCTTGGTGTTAAACGCCATTGTAGCACCCCGCAAAGGCATTTGCAAGAGCCCCGGGCTTATCAAAGGCAACGACACGCCGAAGCGCCCCGACCGTGGGGTCGGGGCGCTCAGACCGTCGAAAAATGGCAGATGGCGTTTTATTTGTTTTTGCTGCTGCGGCGGGCCGATTTGCCGCCGCTCTTTTTGTCGGCGCCCTTGCCGGTCTGGGTGCGGGTGGCCGGGGCCTTGCGCGCCGGGCGCGGCGCGGGCGGCGGCGGATCCCTTTGGAGCAGCTTGTCCGGCACGGGATCCAGCCGCCAGAGCTGGTTTTCGCCGTTGACGTCCTGCCAGATCTGTGCCTGGGTGCCGTTTTCCACCCGCATGTCGACGAGATCGATGACCTTGTCGGCCAACACGTTGCGCAGCTTGACGCGGCCGCCCCCCGCCGGCAGCACCTGCCAGCGCTGGCCCATGCCGCTCGTCGGCGCCCACTGGTGCACCCAGGTGCCGTTCTGCACGCCGCTCATCGCCAGATCCATCACCTTGCCGGTAAAGCGGTTCTTGATGCGGTACACGCCCTCGCCGGCCTCCTCGAACGTCCACTGCTGCCAGGGCTGGCCCTCATAGCTCCAAAGCTGGATGGAGGCGCCGTTCTCGGTGTTGTAGTCGGCCACCTCCAGCACGCGTCCGTTGACGGCGGCGATGGTGTAGTAGGCGCCCTCACGCAGTACGGTCTGTGCGGACTTTTTCATGGTGTTCCCTCCTTGTCTGCGGTGGGGAAAGCACGCTTTGGCGCGCTTCTTTAAAAATATTATAGCACGCGCGCGCCGCGCCGTTTTGCCAAAATTTGGGTTTTGTTTTTGGGCAAACGGGCAAAAAAACGCCGCCGGGCCCCGCAAATCACCGCGCAAACAGGGCAAGCCGAGCCAAAACGACGGGCCTGAGCGGAGATTTGGCCTTGCAATCTGAAAGACCGTGGGCTATAATAAAAAGCGTTGAGCTGTAAACCCCATCGGAAAGTGAGTGATGCCGCCATGCGGATCGCGCTGATCGCGCACGACTCCCGCAAGGAGTTGATGACGCAGTTTTGTACCGCCTATGTGCGCATCCTTTCGCAGAACGAGCTGGTCGCCACCGGCGTGACCGGCAAGATGGTGCACGATGCATGCGGCCTGCCGGTGCGGTGCCTGTTCCCCGGCGGGCGCGGCGGCGCCGAGCAGATCTCGGCGATGATCGCCTGCGGCGAGGTCGATATGCTGCTGTTCTTCCGCGACCCCGTCTCCGCCAAGCCCGGCGAGCCCAACGATGTCACGCTCCTGCGCCTGTGCGATATCCACACCATCCCGGTGGCCACCAACATCGCCACCGCCGAGGTGCTCATCCATGGCCTTGAGCGCGGCGACCTTGACTGGATCGAGCTCCGCCACGACCAGCGGCGCTGACGCCCCCCAAATAAACGACCAACCGCCCCGCGGCCAAAGGCCGCGGGGCGGTCACAGCGTGTCAAAAAAGAGCCTACTAAATCCCGGCGGGGTCAGGGGACCCCGCCCTACGGTCTCAAATCTATTGCATCTTCGTTGCAAACGTAGGGCGGCCTGCCCACAGGCCGCCGCAGGGAGATGCTTGCTTATGGTTTTTCGACGGTCTGCAACCGCCCCGCGGCCCATGGCCGCGGGGCGGTCAGCGTGTCGAGGAACTCGACACGCTGCAAAAGAGGGGTTTTGCGCAGCGTCAATCGGCATAATGCACGTTGATCGCATGGATGACGGCGCAAAAATCCATATCGGCGATCTCGAGCACATCCTCGCAGTCAAAGCCGACCTTGAGCACCGTCAGGAAATTGGAGAACTCATAGATCTTCTGCGCGCCGGCGTCCGTCAGGTTTTCACGGATGCGGTCTGCCTTTGCAAGCAGGAGCAGGTGCTGGTACTGCGCGTCGATCTCCCGTGTATGGCCGTCGGGATGCGCATGATCCAGATGCTGGGTCGGCGTAAGGGCGATGATGTTTTCAAGATAAGCGCAGATCTCGGGATAAAGAGCCTCCGGGAAAATGTGGTGCATATGGATCGCCCTGTCCGCCATATGGCCGGGCTCCGGATGCTCCGTGCGCCCGCCGCGGGCGCGCTCGTTGAACTGGCGCAGGATCCGCTTTGCCTTTGCCGACTGATAATGATAGTAGGCCTCGTTGACCACAACGGGGTGCGTGGCCGCGTATTCCTTCCTCGCGACGCCCTTGGGCTTGTCCGCATACAGATCCCTGAAATTGTTGCGGTTATACATGAGCATATCGTATGTGATGATGTGCTCGGACAGGCCGCCCTTTTCCGTGCCGCGGGCATTGCGGAAATACGCCAGCGGATTGAGCACCTTGATAAAGATGCGGTTGCACTCGACGACGCCGTTGATGTTCGTGTGGGCGATCGTAAAGGTCGAAAACGCCCGCTTGACCGCCTCGTAAGATCCCCTGGTCTGCGACGCAAAGAACGCCTCGAACGCGGGGGACAAGCCGCTGTCCCGCAGGACTTTTTCGATATAGGTCTTCAGGAAAAACAGGGCGTTGCGCTCCCGCAGCGCGATGTATTCGAGCACGGCAAGGTCGTTCACGCGGTAGAGGCTCCTGCCGCCCTGCCGCGTCTTTGCCAGAACGCCGGCGTGGGCGAGCATTTCCATGGGCTGATGGAAAAACTTGTCATATTCATGCCTTGCGGCCAGGCTCTCCACGCCGGGCTTTTTGAAAATGCCCTCGACATTCTCCACCGCGTAGCGGGAATGCCAGATATCCGCCGTGGTGAAGGCGCCGTCGTGCTCGAGCGCATGGTTATAGATGCAGTCCGCGATCACGGTCACAACGTCGGCGGCGCATTTCTGGTCGATCCATCGGCCGTTCCCCGATTTCCGTATGTCGTAGTCGAACGGCTCGCAAAAGGCTGTGATCTCCTGTTGTGTCAGCATGGCTTTCCCTCATTCCGCGCGGTCAAGAGACGTGCGCTGCACGGCGTTGTCCTGCTCCTGAAACCTTTCCGTGATGGGGGAGCGCTTCTCCTTTTCCCGCAGCAGACCGTAAAAAAACACAGAACAGGCATCGACGTTCAGCGATCTTGTCTGGTAATTGCGCGCGGTCTGGTAAAACGCGCGGTACTCCTGCGTGGAAAAGAACGCCATCTGTTCCCTGGTGGGGAGGATGCCGTTTTTGGGGATCAGGATCGCGACCGAGCCGTTCACGACGCAGTTTTTGGGCTTTTGCAGCATACGGGGCTTGTAGGTCATGTTCGGCGTCAGGCAGACATCGTCCCGGTCAAGGTATTCGAACACCGCCAGCTTTTGCAGCGTGGCATGGTCGATGTACGCGTCGTAACCGCTTATATCCAGGATCGCCGTCCCGTCATCGCTGAGGTTGCGCGATTTGAGCACGCGGATATCGCCCTGACGCGAGAGCCGCGCGCTGGTGATCTGCCTGTCGCGGAAGACCCGGAAAACATTGAGATCCAGCTTCTTGCAGACGGAATCGAACTGCGTATCGCGGTAAATGATCCAATAGGGGAGCTTTTCATCAAAGATGTACCTTTGGGGCTGGATCATGGAGCGGCTGCGCGGGATCGAGGCGACCCGCGTGCTCGACGGGCGGGCGAGGGTGTTTATGAAGACCGCCAGCGTCTCGACGAGCACGCCGGGGAACCCCTCCTCGCCAAAATCCAGGATGCACTCGACCGCCCTTTGGGAGAGATAGCGCCTTGTCGGCGCAAACTCCGGCGTATTCAAAAGGAATTTCGGGAACACGAAGGACACATGATCCCCGAGCGCCACCGCCTTGTCCAAAAAGAAGGAGCAGAGGTTGGTCGTCACCTTGTTGATCGCCTCACGGCGATACGCCTTGAGCCGCTCGTCCTTCGCCCGCAGCTTGAAAAAGGGCGGGTTTCCGATGATGTAATCATACCGGTCTTCAAAGCGATGGAGCAGGAAATCATCGTGGATGTACCGGATGGTGCAGGTCTTTGGAACGTCGGCCTTTTGCAGGATCAGCTGCGCGAATTCGAGGCTGAGCGCGTCGATATCGACGACATCGAGGAGAATCCTTTTCCCCTCGAATTTTTTGAGGATCAGCGGCAGAAAGTTGCCCACGCCGACGGAGGGCTCCAGGATGCGGACCGTGTCCCTGTCGGTATTCGGCAGCGCCTTCATCATCTCGGTGATCAGCGCTTTCCCGGTGAAGTAAGCGGCGTTGTCGGTGCGGCTCGTGTTGGCCAGCTCGGCCACCCTGCCCAGAGCGGCGGCCGACAGATCCATGGGATTCTCCGCGATGAATCGCCGCAGGCGCGCGGCCTCGGTCAGGCTGTTGGAAGAGACCAGCCGATTGATCGCAGCCGTGCTCAGCGCGGGATGCTGCAAAGCCGCCGCGATCTTCCGCGCGACGGACTGAAAGATCGCCGTCGGCACGGCCTCCCCCAGGGATTGCCGGATCTTGATCTCCTCTTTTTTCAAAAAGGCCCTTTT
>CANRBN010000118.1 GCA_947628865.1 uncultured Gemmiger sp. | reverse complement strand
GCGCCCGCAGGCGCATGTCGGAGGCCAACCGCGCGAAGCGCGGCTCTTAGGCCGGAGACTCAGACGAGGCCGATACCGCCAGAGCAAAAAATGCCGTTCGAGTCGCCTTTAGGCATGAGAACGGCATTTTTTGCGACGGGGTGTGTCCAAGAGAGGGGTAAAAGCGGCGCCATGTAATGTCCGCGTTCGCGGACGTATATTTCGGTCGCGCCCTCGCTCAACGCTGTGCGCCCGCAGGCGCCTGCCGAAGCGCAACCACCGCGAAGCGGTGGCTCTTGGCGCGCAGGCTCGGGCGTTTGCGCCCTGCCAAAATATTTTTGGCAAAATATTTTGGCAGGCGGCGGGCATGGCCCGCCGTGCGCAAAACCCCTCTTTTGCAGCGTGTTACGGATGGCGCGGCACATGGTCGCGGATGAGCTCCATGGCGGGCAGGATGTTGCCGTCGTAGTCGAACAGCGTCTGGTTGGCCCACTCGTTGCCGCCGGGGCCCTCCTCCTGCACATATTCCCAGCCGGGCTGCTCGGCCCAGCCGCTGCCCGGCACCGGGATCCACGCCGGCTCCCACCAGAAAAAGCCGCGGCAGCGCCCGTTCGGCACATTGTCGATGACGTCGAGCAGCTGGCGCACAAAGGCGCACTGCCCCTGCGGCGAGACCTCATACCCGGCGATCTGCGCGAGCTTGGGCCGAACCGCCGAGCCCTTGCGCGCGTTTTCGGCCAGATGCTCTTTGTCGGCATAGCTCTGCATGGAGAAGCCGACGCTCGTCTCCACGACGATCAGGTCTTTCCGGTAGCGCTCGGCCACCATCGCCATGTTGGCGGCCAGCTCCTCCATCCTGCCGTGCCAGTAGGGGTAGTAGCTGAGGCCGATCACGTCGCACTCGCCGCCGCGGGCAAAGTAGTTGTCGAACCAGGTGCGGTACAGCTCCTGCCTGCCGCCGTTGTCAAGGTGCACCATGACCGGGACAGACGCGTCAAACTCCCGCACGGCGCGCACGCCGGCCAGCACAAGGCGGGCGATGTTGTCCCAGTTGGGGGCCTTGCCCTCCTGCCAGAGCAGGCCGTTCGAGAGCTCGTTGCCCACCTGCACCATATCGGGCGGCGTGCCGTTGGCACGGCAGGCGCACAGCACATCGGCGGTATAGCGGTAGACGGCCTGTTCCAGCTGTTCCTCGCCCATGCCGCGCCACGCCTTGGGCACGGTCTGCTTGCCGGGGTCGGCCCAGAAATCCGAGTAGTGCAGATCGAGCAGCCATTTGAGGCCCATCGTTTTGGCGCGCCGGGCCATGCCCAGCACCAGCGGCAAATCACACAGGCCGGCGCCATAAGGGCGTCCGTCCGGGGTGTAGGGGTCGTTCCAAAGGCGCAGGCGCACCCAGTTGGCGCCGTGGTCGCGCAGGATGGCCATGGCATCGCGCTCGACGCCGTTTTGGTAGAATTTGCCGCCGCAGCGCTCCACCTCGGGCAGGGTGGAAAGGTCAAAGCCCTTGATGTACTGCATAGTCTGCCTTCTTTGCTGTTATTGATGCTGTTTTCAGCCTGCCCATCATACCAAAGCGCGGGCGGCGGGTCAAGGGGTGCGGGGCGGTTTTTGCAAAAATTTTGCCCGCCGGCTTCAGGGGGCCGGCGGGCGGATGTGCGGGGAAAATCAGTCGAATTTTTCAAACTCCTCGGGCGTGAAGCGCTTGGAGATAAAGCGGTAGCGGAAGCGCGCCATCTGGTTTTTGGCGATGACATCCTCCTCGCTGCCGGTGTACTGGCAGCGGATGCAGTAGTATTCCTTTTTGTCCTTGTCATAGAACATGTCGATGTCCAGATCGCGCATGAAGCAGGACGGGCAGCGATAGTTCAGTTTGCCCTTGCCAGATTGAGCCATGTGGTGAACGCCTCCTTTTCTTTCAGCTTGCCCTTGTAGCCCAAGGTGAACATGGGGCTGAACGCATAGCCCTCGCGGTAATAGCCCACCTTGCCGCGGCCCTCGGCCTTGAGGCTGACGCTCGTCTTGATGGGCGGGATGACGGCCTCGACGCTGTCGGCGGCCTCGACCTCACAGTCACGGCATTTGTAGGCGTAGGCCAGCTCGTGGTTTTCGGCGCCCTTGTGGGCGTAGAGACGCACGGAGGTCATATCCTCGGGGTATTCGGTGGTGCCGTAGCAGGCGACCATGTACTCGTCGATCTCGACGTCGGCGTCGGGGTCGGACATCGAAAGGATGTTGCGGTCGATGCGGATGTCGCTCTCGCCCTCAACGAACGTGATGACGGTCTGCAGCTTGACGGTGCAGTCACTGAACTCGACGTCCACAGGGTCGAGCATCAGCTTGCGGGCGTGCCTGCCGTCCACGTCCTCCTCGCTGAAATGCGCGTGCGTGCGGCACAGGCACAGATCGACCTCCTCGCCGTTGTGGCGCAGCTTGGCGGAGCGCACGGTGCCCTCGCCGGCATAGTGGGTGAAGTAGCCGGCGCGGTATTTTTCCTGGATGAGGAACGGATAGGCACACTCCTGCACATGCGGCGTGCCGATGCCGATGGCCCACTCCAGCTTGGCGGCGTAGGGGCGCAGGTCGACGATGGCGCCGCCCTGATCCATGTTGACACAGGCGCGCATGTACGGGTCACAGTACCAGAACAGCTGCTTGTTGGAGCCGTAGACGATATCGCGCCAGAGGGCACATTCCGGCGTCGTGTAATTGTGGGTGGCGCGGTAATGGTCGGCAAATTCCGCCATGGTCATGTCGATGAGCTTGCCTTCCTTTTTGAGCTTGCCGTAGTAGGCGCAGCCGTCCTCATAGCTGGCCTTCAAGAGCTCATACGGGGCCTCCCAGCGGCCCATCTTGTTCATCCAGCCGGGGCCGACGAACTGCATGTTGTAGGCGTAGCCGTTGTTGAACCTGGCCTGATAGTGGTACTGGTCGATGAGGTTGTAGAGGTACGGGTACTCCTGCCCGGAGTAGCTGCCGTCCGGCCCAAAATGCCCCGGCGTGTACACCATGCCGCGCAGCACGTTCTGCGGGTGGGTGCCGAAGTTGGAGCCGTTGCCGTCATAGCAGGCGATGAGGTCGCGCGAGAGGTGCGGGATGGCGACGATGCCGCTGTCCTCCTCCTTGTTGGCGGCAGGCGCATGCGTGTTGACCTTTGAGGGGATCCACGGCGCCCACGGGCCGCCGTCCATGAGCGTATACCAGCTGTTGTTGCAGGTGTGGTAGGCCTTGGGGCCCTCCTCCCAGCAGGTGGCGACGGCGCATTTGACCGAGGGGTATTTCTCCTTGATGTAGTTGGTGAGGTCGGCATCCATATAATAGCTGCCGGTGCTCTCGGGCCAGAAGCCGAAGCGCTCGTAGAATTTGCCGAACACGTCGTCGACGATGGATTTTTTCGTCTCCATGTCGAACATCCAGATGCAAAAATCCTTGGTCTTGTATTTCTCGCGGAATTCCTTGCAGGGCAGGCCCAGCAGCGTGGTGGCGATCTCGTCGCCGTATCGTTCGTGGTCGGCCTTGGCCAGCGCGACGGCCTCGTCGTTGAAGAGGCTGGCATAGGTCATCTGGATGGTGGTTTTGAGGCCGTTCTTGTGCGCGGTGGCCTGCTGGAGCTTGAAGATATCCAGGCTTTCGGTCAGCAGGGCCTTGCGGCCAAGATCCTCGCCCTTGCCGTGGCCGGTGACCTTTTCGGCGTATTCCGGCACCATCTCGGGGCGGTGGATGATGTTGAGGATGAGTTCGTTCATCGGTACACTCCCTGTTCGATTTGATAGGTGCAGTGTGCAAAAATGTGGGGCGGGCGTGAACGCCCGCCCCACGCGGCGCAGAGGATCAGTAGAGCAGGTTCTCCTGCGATTCGGGGTCAAAGAAGTGCATGACCTTGCCCTCAAAGGTGATGGCCATCTCATGCCCGGCGACGAGCACCTCACGCTCGGCCTTGTTGAGGTCGACGGTGGGGACGCGGACGATGATGCGGGTGCCATCCTCGGTCTCAACGTGCAGATGGTACTCGGAGCCCATCATTTCGTTGACGAGCAGCTTGCACTTGATGGCGGCGGCGCCGGGCTTCGCGATGCGGATATGCTCCGGGCGGGCGCCCAGCACGATATCGCGGGTCTTGATGCCCTTCTTCGCCAGCTCCTCGGCCTTTTCGCCCTCGACCGGCAGCTTGACGCCGAACGGGGTGACATAGTACTTGCCGCCCTCGTTGACGAGCTTGGTGTTGATGAAGTTCATCTGCGGCGCGCCGATGAAGCCGGCCACGAACAGGTTCTTGGGCATCTCGAACACTTCCGTCGGGGTGCCGACCTGCATGATGTAGCCATCCTTCATGATGACGATGCGGTCGCCCAGCGTCATGGCCTCGGTCTGGTCATGGGTGACGTAGATAAAGGTGGTGTCCAGCTGTTTGCGAAGCAGGATGATCTCGGCGCGCATCTGGTTGCGCAGCTTGGCATCGAGGTTCGACAGCGGCTCGTCCATCAGGAACACCTTGGAATCACGCACCATGGCGCGGCCGATGGCAACGCGCTGGCGCTGGCCGCCGGACAAAGCGCGGGGTTTGCGGGTCAGATACTCGGTGATGCCGAGCACCTTGGCCGCCTTGTTGACTTTCTCGAACACGACGTCCTCGGGGGTCTTGCTCAGGCGCAGCGAGAAAGCGATGTTGTCATAGACGGTCATGTGGGGGTACAGAGCGTAGTTCTGGAAGACCATGGCGATGCCGCGGTCTTTCGGCTGCAGGTCGTTGACGACCTCGCCGTCGATCTCAACGGTGCCCTCGGAGATGTCCTCCAGGCCCGCGATCATGCGCAGGGTCGTGGATTTGCCGCAGCCGGAGGGGCCGACGAAGACCACGAACTCCTTATCCTTGATATCAAGGTCAAAGTCGTGCACGGCGACGACCTTGTTATCGTATATTTTCTTGACGCCAGTCAGTTTAACACTAGCCATTGTCCCGTTCTCCTTTCAAATCAGCCTTTAACAGCGCCGCCGGTAACGCCCTCGACGTAGTACTTCTGCAAGCACAGGAAGAGGATGGTCACGGGGAGCGCAACGATCACGCCGCCGGCGCAGAACGTGGTGTACCAGTTGTTGATCTGGTCATTGGTCAGCCAGCTGTACATACCGACAGCCACGTTGTAGCCGTCCGAGGTGCCCATTGCCACATAGCGGGCAAAGACGTAGTCGCCCCAGGGGCCCATAAAGGCGGTCAGGATGGTGTAGATGACGATGGGCTTTGCCAGCGGCAGGATGATCTTGTACAGCACCTGGAAGCGGGTCGCGCCGTCGACGCGGGCGGCCTCGTCCAGGGACTTGGGTATCGTGTCAAAGAAGCCCTTTGATACATAGTACCCCATGCCGGAGGACGCGACACCGACCAAAATCAAGCCGGGCACGGCGTTGGTCTGCGTGAGGCCGATATCCGCCAAAACGCGGTAGAGGATGATCATGGTGAGCATCCCGGGGAACATGCCCAGGATGAGCATGAACCGCATCAGCGGGCCGCGCATCTTGAAGCGGAAGCGGGAGAGCGTGTAGCTCATGCAGAGCTGGATGATGGTGATGAGCACCGCGGACGCGAGCGCGATGATGAACGTGTTGAGATACCAGCGCTTGAAGTCCGAAGTCCAGAGGCGGATGTAGTTGTCAAGGCCCCACTGGTGCGGGATGACGTAGCCGACCTGGTAGGTGTTCTCCACGCGGAAAGACTGGAACACGATAAAGAAGAAAGGCAGCAGCCAAACAATGCTGATGATGATGAGCAGGATGTAGATCACAGTGTTGCTGGCCCGGTTCAGGGATTTTAATCCCATATGACGTTTCTC
>CANRBN010000117.1 GCA_947628865.1 uncultured Gemmiger sp. | reverse complement strand
TTTTTGCGACGGGGTGTGTCCAAGAGAGGGGCGCAGGCGGACTGGCGCAGCCAGCTTAGCCGAGCCCCTCTTTTGCGCACAGCGGGCCATGCCCGCCGCCCCTTTTTCGACCGTCTGGACCCGGCCCCGGGGCGCCCTATTTCCGTTTCCCGCGTTGGCGCGGGGCGGCGAGCTCCGCAAAGGTGCGGTTTTTGGTGTAAAAGCGGCGGTAGGGGCTTTGCGGCGCGGGCGGCGCGGCCTTGCGTTTTTGCCTCCGCAGGCGCAGCACGCGCGGCACCGTGCGCAGGCCGTGCCAGCACCAGCGCGCGGCGCGGGTGAGCAGCTCGGGATGTTTCATGGCGGGCCCCCTTTTGGTTCTTTGGTACAGTATACCACACGCCGCGCGTTTTGGAAAATATTTTTGCCGCGCGCGGCCCGCCCGCCTTGCAAGCGGGGCGTAAAACCGCTATGATAAAGGTAGGAATCTTTGCCAAAGGAGGCGCCGCGGTGCAGCCCAACAACACCATCCTGCTGCATGATACCGAGGTCTTCATGCGCGGCGAGCTGGACAATGTGACCGTCGCCAACAGCAGCATCCTGCTGGATATGGTGCAGGGCGCGTATGTGCCCTACGGCTGCTACACGACGCCCGCGCTCTCGCTGCCGCTGTTCGACGCGCTGCGCGCGAGCTGGAACACCGATACCCCGCCCGGCACCGCCGTGGAGGTACAGCTGCGCGTGCTGGTGGACGGCAACTGGACGGCCTGGTGCACGATGGGCCGCTGGAGCCCGTATCTGGCCCGCACCGGCGCCGTCGAGACGCGCCGCGGCCCGCTGCACCTGACGACCGACCAGCTCGCGCTGGAAAGCAAGGCGGCCGCGCAGGCGCAGCTGCGCATCTACCTGTACACGCGCAACGACAAGGCAACGCCGGTCGTGCATCTGCTGGCGCTCTCGGCCAAGCCGCTTGACCATATCCCGGGCGGCGGGCGCGCCGTGACCAACCATCTGCGCCTCATCCCCTATGTGGTGGCGCGCCGCGCGCCGGCGCTGCGCGCGGAGATGGATCTCGCCTGCTGTCTGGCGAGCCTGACCAACCGCTGGGGCGCCGACCTTTTGCCGGAGGAGCTGGCCCTTGCGATGAAGGATCATCTGAACGGCCGCAATTTGAGCTTTGCGGCCGCGGCGGTGAGCTGCTGGGGGTTCCCGGCGTGGGTGTGCTGGGCGGATCTGGGCGACCTGCGCACCGAGCTGCGCGCCGGGTACGGCGCGGTCGTGGCGCTGGAAAGCACGCCCGCCCAACAAAAAACGCTCGGCCTGCCGCCGCTGCGCTACGCCGCGCTGCGCGGCTTTGCGGGCGACGCGGTGCTGCTTGTCGACCCGTGGGCCGGCGGCGATGATTTTGACGCCGAGACCGCCATGCCGCTGGATGCGTTTTTGGTGGCGTGGAACAATGTGGCGCTGTTCATGCGCATGCGCGCCCGGCAGGAGAGCGGGTGCCCGCAGCGCGTGCCCATCACGCTGCGCCCGCTGGCGGAGGCCGGGCCGGACATTTACGGCCTGTACGCGGGCGGCGAGCCGCGCGCCCTGCCCGAGGGCTTTGTGGAGGACGCCGCCATGGGCCCCTGGCGTGCTCGCGTGGAGCGTGCCGGACGCGCGCCCCCACGCCACCACCGCGCACCGCACGTTCCGCTTTGTGCAGCCGGAGGGCGGCGGCATCCGCCTGGGCGGCGCCGAGCCGCCCGCGCCGCCGGGGGCTATCCGGCTGGAGGGGGACGCCTCGCCCGGGCCCGCGCCGCTGCGGTACACGGTCTATGCCATCGAGGCGAGCGGCGCAATGATGGTGGGCGATATCACGGTTTAGGGGGGCTCGGCTTGGTACACGGTGTGATCTTTGATATGGACGGCCTGATGTTTGACACCGAGCGCCTGTGGGACACCTTTTGGGCGCCGGCCTGCCGCGATCTGGGCCTGCAGCCGCCCACCGACCCGGATTTTTTTGCGCTGGGGCGCGGGCTGGCCGGGGCCGACACGCTGCGCCATGTCGAAAAGTATATCCCGGGGTGTGACGCGCAGCGCCTGGTCGAGGAGGTCTGGCGCGTGGGCGAAGCCGCGCTGGCCGCCGGTGTACCCTGCAAGCCCGGCCTGCGCGAGCTGCTGGACTGGCTGCGCGCGCAGGGCATCCCCTGCGCGGTGGCGAGCTCCAGCCCGCGCGAGATGGTCGAGCGCAACCTGCAAAACACCGGTGTGGCGCCGTATTTTGCCGCCGTCGTCTGCGGGGCGGACGTGCGCCGCAGCAAGCCCGACCCGCAGATCTTTCTGCTGGCGGCGGAAAAGCTCGGCGTGCCCATCGCCGACTGCCTCGTCCTGGAGGACAGCCACAACGGCATCCGCGCGGGGCACGCCTCCGGCGCCGTGACGGTGATGGTGCCGGATCTGATGCCGGTGACCGACGAGATACGCACGCTCTACACCGCCTGCTGCCACGACCTTGGCGAGGTGCTGGCCCTGCTCAAGGCCGGGCGGCTGTGAACGCAACGGCCCCGCGCCACAAGGCGCGGGAACGCCGTGCAGACCGTCGAAAAACCATAAGCAAGCATCTCCCTGCGGCGGCCTGAGGGCAGGCCGCCCTACGTTTGCAACGAAGATGCAATAGATTTGAGACCGTAGGGCGGGGTCCCCTGACCCCGCCGGGATTTAGTGGGCTCTTTTTTGACACGCTGAACGGCCCCGCGCCACAAGGCGCGGGGCCGTTTTCATGCTGTTTGCGGGGGCTCACTCGATGACCATTTCGGTCTCGCCGTCGAAGAGGTAGACCTCCTTGACGGGGATGGAGAACGTGAGCTCGGTGTCGACCTCGGGCTCGTCGTGCGGGTCGACCTTGAGGATGGCCTTGTCCTCGCCGGCGGTGATGTAGACGTTGGTGTTGTCGCCCAGCATCTCGGTCAGCTCGACATCGGCCTTGACGATGTAGGCATCCTTGCTCTCGCCGAGCTCGATGTGCTCGGGGCGGAAGCCGAAGACGACCTCCTTGCCCTCGTACTTGGCGGCCTTGGCGCCGAGCTTTTTGGTGATGTCCAGCTCATTCGCGCCGAAATGCATCTTGCCGCCCTTGACGGTGCCGCGGATGAAGTTCATCGGCGGCTCGCCGATAAAGCCGGCCACGAACACGTTGACGGGCTTGAAGTACAGCTCGTACGGGGTGCCGATCTGCTGGACGTAGCCGTCCTTCATCACAACGATGCGGTCTGCCAGCGTCATGGCCTCGGTCTGGTCATGCGTGACGTAGATGGTGGTGGCGCCGGTCTCGCGGTGGATCTGCGCGATCTCGGAGCGCATGGTCACGCGCTGCTTGGCGTCCAGGTTGGAGAGCGGCTCGTCCATCAGGAACACGCCGACCTTGCGGATGATGGCGCGCCCGATGGCAACACGCTGCCGCTGGCCGCCGGACAGCGCGCGCGGCAGACGGTCGAGGTAGTCGGTCAGGCCGAGGATGGCGGCGGTCTTTTTGACCTTCTGCTCGATGACCTCCTCGTCAACGCCCTGCAGCGTCAGGCCGAACGCGATGTTGTCAAACACCGTCATCTGCGGGTACAGCGCGTAGCTCTGGAAGACCATGGCGATCTCGCGCTCGCGCGGGCCCATCTCGTTGGCGCGCACACCGTTGATGAGGAATTCACCGTCCGAGATATCTTCAAGACCGGCGATCATGCGCAGCGTAGTGGATTTGCCGCAGCCCGACGGACCGACAAAGACGATGAACTCGCCCTTCTCGATCTCAAGGTTGAAGTTGTGGACTGCGTGGTAGCCGTTCGGGTAGATTTTATTGATGTCCTTGAGAGTTAAGTATGACATATCTTCTGTCTCCTTACACTTGGATTTGTACGGGTGCCAAACGCTGCGGATGGTTTTTATCTCAAATTGCCCATATGGACAAATTGGACACGATTTGATACAATACCGTATAGCAATGCCAAGGGGGTGCCGGCTTTGAATACCATTTTGCACGTGGGGCGGCAGCCTGCCTCACACGAGACGGCGCGCCACAGCCATCACGACTGGGAGCTCGTTTACTGTACCGGCGGCGCGGGCGAATTTGTGTTTGACGGCGGTCTGGTGCTGCCCTATACGACCGACCAGGTCGCGGTCATCCCGCCCGGCATGCCCCATGCCAACCGCAGTGTACGCGGTTTTACCAACATCCACATCCTGATGTCCGACCTGCCGCTGGAGGCGGATCGACCGCTCATCATCGACGGCGACGCGAACCGGTTCCTCTACGATGCGTTCAACGCCGCGCTGCATTATTTTACCGGCTCGTTCGACGGGCGGGCGTTCCTGCTGCCGCTGTACGGGCAGCTGATCGCCGCTTCGCTGGCCGTGCGCCGACCGGACTGGCAGCGCAGCGAGGCCGTGCACCGCATCGAGACCGATATCCTGCAAAACTACGCGAACGCCGCGTACGACCTGAATACCTGCCTGCGGGAGCTGCCGTTCAACGCCGAATACCTCAAAAAGCTGTTCCGCAAGGAGACCGGGCTGACCCCCCTGCAATACCTGACCGACGTGCGCCTGCGCAACGCGGCGAACGAGCTGGCGCTCTACGACGGCAAGGAGAACATCTCCGAGATCGCGCGGCTGTGCGGGTTTTCCAACCCGCTGTACTTCTCGCGCCTGTTCAAGCGCAAGTACGGCGTTTCGCCGCGCAGCTACAAGAGCCGCGCGCTGGCGGATGCCGCGCTGTGAGCCCCGCCCCGTTTACGGGGCGGTCTTTTTGCGCCGCATAAGGCGCGCCGCGCCGCGCTTGGCGGCGAGCAGCAGCTCGTCAAAGGCGAGGTAGAAGACGCCGAACAGGATGGGCTCGACGCCCAGCGCGATGGAATCCATCTGCCCGCTGGCCATCGCCGCCAGCCAGTTGATCAAGCTGTACAGCCCGTAGACGAGCGCCAGCAGCAAAAACGCGTACAGGATGTTGAGCGGGAACGTCCAGAAGCTCTTTTTGGGGAACATGATGTAGCGGTCATTGGCGCCGGGCGTCTGCGCAAAGAAGCGGATGGCGTTGTTGGTGAGGATATCGGTCACCATGCCCAGCGCGATGCCGGTGATGAACAGCAGGTCGAGCTGATCCGCCATGTAGCCGCCCAGCCCCCAGATGAAGAAGAAGCAGGTCGCGCCGGCAAACCAGAACTTGATGAACAGCAGCTTGACGGCGTTCGGGATCTTGATGCCGGAGGAGGAGGTATACTGCCGCAGCTCCTCTTGGGAGACCTCGGGGGAGTTCGTCTCGTCCGCCTCGGCCAGGTCGTTGACGGCCTGCATCTTGAGGTCGTAATAGCTGCTTTCCTTGTTTACGTCGGGCTTGGGCGCTGCGGCTTTTTTGCGGTTGCTCATAAAACTCCTATGGAACAGGGCGGGAGGCCGGGGTCATGCCGGGCCTCCCGGCCCTGTGTTGCTCGTGGGATGCTCCGCGGGGGCTCAGTCCTCGCCGGCGATGTCGATCTCGCCCATCTCGCCGTTGTCCTCAACGTCGATGGAGGTCTTGATCTTGCGCAGCAGCTTGGTGTACACCGGCAGAAGCGCCGTGAGCACGGCGGTGATGCCCAGCAGGATCATGTGTACCTGCAGGCAGTCATACGCATGCTTGATGTAGATGGTCTGCTCGGTCACGACGACCGGGTTGTCCGGGCGGCTGATGGCGGCGGCGATGGCGCCGATGTAGGTGAAATCGGCAAAGGCGATGATGGCCAGCATCACATACAGCAGCACGACCATCGGCACCACCGGCTTTTTGCGGTAGGGGAAGCCGTTGAGGCAGCACAGGAAGGACAGCAT
>CANRBN010000116.1 GCA_947628865.1 uncultured Gemmiger sp. | reverse complement strand
TTGCACGACATCCCGACGCTGGTCGTCGCCGTGCTGCTGATCATGGGCGGCATGTGGCTGCTGGGCCTGCGCCCGGCACCCAAACAGGCCCCGCCGTCCGAGCTGCCGCCCTACCCGCGTCAGCCCGAGGAACCACAGAAGTGAACATTTGACTGTTGCATATGGAACGCAGGGCGGCCTGCCCGCAGGCCGCTCAGCGTGTCGAGGAACTCGACACGCTGCAAAAGAGGGGTTCGGCTTTGCTGGCTGCGCCAGTCCGCCTGCACCCCTCTCTTGGACACACCCCGTCGCAAAAAATGTCGTTCTCATGCCTAAAGGCGACTCGAACGGCATTTTTTGCTCTAGAGGTATCGTCCTCGTCTGCGCATGTCAGCCGAGGCCGATGGATTCAGAAAACACCTTTTTCGACACGCTTCGATGATCTGTGCCGGTGAAGGAAAACGCCCTGCCGGGCGGTATGGGGGCGTCGCGCCGCCGCGCGGTCAGCGCAGGGCCTCGGCGATGCGCCGCGCGAGGATGTGGCCGATGTCCTCCTTGCTTTGCAGGGGCAGCGCCTCGGCGCCGTCGGCGGTGATGAGGGTGACGACGTTGGTGTCGACGCCAAAGCCGGCGCCGGGGGTGCCAAGGTCGTTGGCGACGATGAGGTCAAGGTTTTTCTTTTTGAGCTTGGCGGCGGAGTTTTCGAGCAGGTTCTCGGTCTCCATCGAAAAGCCGCAGGTGAACAGCTCGCCGGGCTTGTGCGCGCCCACCCAGGCGAGGATGTCCTCGGTGCGCTCGAGCGGGAGCGTGAGCGCCGTGTCGGTCTTTTTGATCTTGCCGGCGGCCACGCTGGCGGGGCGGTAATCGGCCACGGCAGCGGCCATGACGAGCGCGTCGGCGTTCATTGCGTGCTCCCTGACGGCGGCGAACAGGCTGGCCGCCGTTGTAAAGCTGACCATCTTTACAAACGGTACCGGCGGCAGGGCGACGCTCTCGGCGGCCAGCAGCGTGACGTCCGCCCCGTGCAGCATGCAGGCGCGGGCGACGGCATAGCCCATCTTGCCGGTGGAGCGGTTGGTGAGCACGCGCACGGGGTCGAGCGGCTCGGCGGTGGCGCCGGCGGTGACGACGACCTTGCGCCCGCGCAGATCCTGCTCGCAGGCAACGGCGCGCAGGACGTGATCGACGAGCAGCTCCTCGTCCGGCAGGCGACCGGAGCCGGCGCCGCCGCAGGCGAGCGTGCCCGAGGCCGGCGGGATGACGGTGAAGCCGTAGCCGCGCAGGCGCGCGAGGTTGTCCTGCGTGACGGCGTTTTGCAGCATCTGGGTGTTCATCGCCGGCGCGATGAGCTTTGGGCAGGCGGCGGCCAGCGTGACGGTGGTGAGCATATCGTCGGCGATGCCGTGCGCGAGCTTGGCCGCCACGTTGGCGGTGGCGGGCGCGATGAGCAGCACATCCGCCGCCTGCGCGAGCGCGATGTGCTCGACCTCGCATTTTTCGTTGTGCTCGAACATGCCGACGACGCAGCGGTTGTTGGTGAGCGTCTCGAACACGAGCGGCGTGATGAACTGCGTGGCGTTGCGCGTCATCACGACATGCACATCGGCGCCCAGCTTTTTGAGCGCGTGGGCGACGTTGGGCATCTTGTACGCGGCGATGCCGCCCGATACGCCCAACAGCACGGTCTTGCCCTGCAAGGTCATGGGAAAGCCTCCTTGGATCTTTCTGCCGCTCTGCCCTTTACCGGGCTTTCCGGACCGTGAAAAAGCCCAGCGCGAACACGGCGGCCATCAGCAAAAACGAGAGCAGCATGAGCGCCGTCACGGGATGGGGCAGCCTCCGCGCGACGGGGCCAAGCAGGAACAGCGGCACCGCGGTGAAGTATTTCTGCGAAAGGCCGGCGAGCAGCGTGCTGCGCGTTTCGGCGCCCTGCCATTCGAACTGCCACAGATACAGCGCCAGCGAGCAGAGCCCCGCCGCGTTGCCGAGCAGCAGGGCCGCGCCGGGGGCCCAGCCGGTCCCGGCATACCGCCTGCCCAGCCAGAACAGGAACGCCAGAACCGCAAACGGGAGCGCGTAAAAGCAGACGCCGCCGGCCACCGGGACGAGCGCGGTGATGTCGATGAGATGGCCGGCTGCGACGGGGACGAGCGTCAGCGCGACCAGCAGCGCTTTTTTCACAGTGATCTCTCCTTTTTGATCCGTCTTTTGGCACAGTATAGCATACCGCGGCGAAAAAATCCACTGCCGCGCCGGGGCTTTGGGCGCCGTGTTGCAAATTTTGCCGCCGCCCGGTATAATGGGCACAGCATTTGCGGATAAGGAGGGGCACGGGCATGCTGCTGGCGGTGGACATCGGCAACACGAACATCTGCCTGGGGCTTTTGGGCGGCGCGGGCTGCGCGCAGGTGCGGCGCACCACGCGCATGGTCACGCGCGCAAGGTGTACGGCGGACGAGTATGCCGCCGAGCTCAACTTCCTTTTGGCGCGGCTGGGCTTTGACGCCGCCGGGTGCGAGGGGGTCGTGCTGTCGAGCGTGGTGCCCGCGCTGACGCCGGTGCTGCTCGCCGCCTGCCGGCGGCTGACCGGGCACACGGCGCTCTCCGTGAGCTGCGCGCTGGACAGCGGCCTTATCTACGCCATCCCCGCGCCGGAGCGCCTTGGCGCCGACCGCATCGCCGACGCCGCCGCGGCGGCGGCCTGTTATCCCCTGCCGCTGATGACCGTCGACCTTGGCACCGCCACCACCTGCAACGTGGTGGACGCGCGCAGGCGTTTTCTCGGCGGGTTCATCCTGCCGGGCGTGCAGACCGGCCTGCGCGCCGTCAGCGCCGGGGCGGCGCAGCTGCCCCCCATCGCGCCCGAGGCGGTGGGCAGCCTGATCGGCGCCGACACCGTCTCGGCGCTCAACAATGGCGCCGTGTACGGCACGGCGGCGAGCATCGACGGTCTGGCCGACCGCGTGGAGGAGACGCTCGGCGCGCCGCTGACCGTCGTGGCCACCGGCGGGCTCGGGCCGCTCATCGTGCCCGCCTGCCGGCGGGAAGTCCAATACGATGCCGGCCTTTTGTTCAAAGGGCTGGGGCTTATCTGGCAAAGGAACCGCGGTCTTGCGGCACTTTGACAAATTTTGAACATTTTCGGAGTTAGCCGCTGCTAAAGCCTAGCCAGCGGCTTTTATGTATGGTATAATATCCTTGCCGGCTTTGCACAGCAAAGCCGTGAAAGCCCGCTTTGCGGGCTTTGGCGGCGCTACGCGCCGCGCGCGGTATTTGACCACAAGCAAAAATGCCCTTGCAAGCAAGCATTTTTGCTTGTGGTATAATTTACATATCCGAAAAGCGTGTTCCCGCCCGCCGTGGCCCGGGGCGCGCCAAACCCCCGACTGTTATCGTAATGGAGGGATCAGCACCTTGAGCAGATTGCAGATCATCCGTGCCGACCGCGTACAGAAGACCGTCGATCAGCTGTACGACGAGCTGGCACACCGCAACGCCGCCGCGCCCGAGGGCAACTGCGCGGTGGAGCAGACCGCCGCGCTGGTGGGGCTGTGCCTCGCGCAGAGCTGCGGCAAATGCGTGCCCTGCCGCGTGGGGCTTGACCAGATGCGCAAGCTGATGGAAAAGATCCTTGAGGGCGACGGCACGATGGAAGACCTGACGATGCTGGAGCGCACCGCCCGCGTCACGATGGATTCTTCCGACTGCGCCATCGGCGGCGAGGCAGGCCGCGCCGTGCTTGCCTGTTTGCAGGGCGCGCGGGAGGATTTCGTCTCCCATATCGAGCACAAGCGCTGCGTGGCGGATTTCAAGCCCGTGCCCTGCCGCCGCGCCTGCCCCGCGCATGTGGACATCCCCGGCTACATCGCGCTCGTCAAGGCCGACCGCCCCGCCGACGCCGTGCGCCTCATCCGCAAGGACAACCCGTTCCCCAGCGCCTGCGCGCTGGTGTGCGAGCACCCGTGTGAGAGCCGCTGCCGCCGCAGCCTGATCGACGACGCCATCAACATCCGCGGCATCAAGCGCGTGGCGGTGGACAAGGCCGGCCATGTGCCGGCCCCGGAATGCAACCCCGACACCGGCAAAAAGGTTGCCATCGTGGGCGGCGGGCCGAGTGGTCTGACCGCCGCGTGGTTTTTGCGCCTGATGGGCCATGCCGTGACGGTGTACGAGCAGCGCGACCAGTTGGGCGGCATGCTGCGCTACGGCATCCCGCGCTACCGCCTGCCGGAGCGCTACCTCAACGAGGACATCGACGTCATCCTCTCGACCGGCGTTGAGGTCAAGCTGGGCGTGCGCGTGGGCGAAGATTTCACCCTCAAACAGCTGCAAAAGGACTATGACGCCGTGTATCTGGCCATCGGCGCGCACACCTGGCGCCCCTTGGGCGTTGCGCATGACGACGCGCCCAACGTTTTCTCGGCCGTGCAGATGCTGCGCGACATGGGCGACGGCAAACCGATGGACCTGACCGGCAAGGACGTGGTCGTGGTCGGCGGCGGCAACGTCGCCATGGACGTAACCCGCACCGCCAAACGGCTTGGCGCCAAAACCGTCAAGTGCGTGTACCGCCGCCGCCAGGTGGATATGACCGCCCAGGTCGAGGAGGTGGAGGGCGCCATCGCCGAAGGGTGCGATATCGTGCCGCTCAAGGCCCCCCTGCGCGTGGAGGTGGACGAAGCCGGCAACGCCGTGGCGCTCATCGTCGCCCCGCAGATCCCCGGCCCGTATGACCGCGGCCGCCCCAAACCGGTGAACGCCGCGCGCCCGGAGGAGCGCATCCCCTGCGATGTCATCATCGGCGCCATCGGGCAGGTCATTGATTCCAAAGAACTGGCCGACGAGGGCGTGCCCACCAAGTGGAACCAGCTGCTCTCGGACGAGTACACTGCCTTTGAGGCGCTGCCCGGCGTTTTCGCGGGCGGTGACTGCCAGAGCGGGCCCAGCACGGCCATCCGCGCCATTGAGGCCGGCAAGGTCGCCGCGGCCAACATCGACGGCTATCTGGGCTTTAGCAGCACGCTGCCCGCCCCGCCCGAGGTGCCCCGTGCCACGCATCAGGCGCGCGGCGCCGTGGGCCGCATCAACATGGTGGAGCGGGATCCGAGCGACCGCAGCGATGATTTTGACATCATGGAGATCGGCATGACCGACGAGGAGGCCAAGCAGGAATGCAGCCGCTGCCTGCGCTGTGACCATTACGGTTACGGGTGCTTCCGCAAGAGCAGAGAGGAGCGCGTAGCCGTATGGTAAAACTGACGATCGACGGCAAGGCGGTGGCGGTGCGCGACGGCGCCACCATCCTGGAGGCCGCCAGCATGGCGGGCATCAAGATCCCCACCCTTTGCTACTTAAAAGAGATCAACGAGATCGGCGCCTGCCGCGTGTGCGTGGTGGAGGTCGAGGGCAACCAGAACCTCTGCGCCGCCTGCAACACCGCCGCCGAGGACGGCATGGTGGTGTACACGAACTCCCCGCGCGTGCGCACCACCCGCCGCGTGAATCTCGAGCTGATCCTGTCCACGCACAACACCGCCTGCACGAGCTGCGTGCGCAACGGCAACTGCACGCTGCAAACGCTGGCGAAGGATCTGAACATCTCCACCATCCCCTATGAGGTCAGCTACCGCAAAAACAACTGGCCGCAGGACACCCCGCTCATCCGTGACCGCGACAAATGCGTCAAGTGCATGCGGTGCATCAATGTCTGCGACAAGATCCAGAACCTCGGCGTGTGGGACGTGGTCGGCACCGGCTACCGCACCACCGTGGGCCTGCGCGACGGCGAGACCATCAAGAGCATCAACTGCTCGCTGTGCGGGCAGTGCATCACCCACTGCCCGGTGGGCGCGCTGCATGAGCGCGACGACACGCAGA
>CANRBN010000115.1 GCA_947628865.1 uncultured Gemmiger sp. | reverse complement strand
TGCCGTTCGCAGAGGAAATCCTCCCGCGGCGTCAGCACAAGGCCCGCCGCGGCCAGGAGCTGCGCCGCATACTCGGCGATGGCCGGCGCCGCCGTGAGCCCCGGCGAGCAGATGCCCGCGAGGTCAAAAAAGCCCGGCGCGCCGTCCGCCTCCCCGATGAGGAAATCTGTATGCCCCGCGGCGGCGGCGCGCACGCCCGCAAAGGTGCGGATGGTCTGGCTGAAATCGATGCCCGGCACGCTCTTGGCCGCCGTGCGCCGCACAAAGGCGAGCCCGTCGGCGGTGGTGGCAAGGTCGTGGGCGGCGGCGGGCTCGGCGTTGGGGCCGACGATGAGGTTGCCGTGCACGGTGGGGGCCGCCAGCACGCCCTTGCCCGCCTTCGTCGGGCACTGGAAGATGACCCTGCCCACGCGCCTGCCCTCGGCCTTGTCGAGCAGGAAATACTGCCCGCGCGCCGGGCGGATGTCAAACGCGTGCGGGGCCGCCATATCATGCACGGCCGCGCTGTCCACGCCCGCCGCGTTGAGCACGAAGCGCGCCGCGAGATCGCCCTTGTCGGTGTGCACGCACCAGCCGTCCGCGGTCTTCGCAAGGCCGGTGACGGCGGTCTCAAGATGCAGCTCGGCGCCGTTGCGCACGGCGGTCTCGGCCAGAGCCAGGCAGTATTCCCACGGCGAGCAGATGGCCGCGCCCGGCGCATACAGCGCGCCGCACACGTTTTCGGCCAGGCTCGGCTCCATGGCGCGCGCTTCCTCTCCGGTGAGCAGGCGCAGCGCGGGCACGCCGTTTTGCCGCCCGCGCTCGAACAGCGCGCCCAGCGTCTCGACCTCTGCCGGTGAGAATGCCAGCACGAGGGAGCCGCACTCCACCCGCGGCACGTCCAGTCTGGCACACAGCTCCCTGGCCAGCGCCGCGCCGCGCACGTTCAGGCGGGCCATCAGCGTGCCGGGCTCGGGGTCATAGCCGGCGTGCAGGATGGCGGAATTGGCTTTGGTCGTGCCGGTGGCTACGTCGTTCTCGCGCTCCACGATGCCGACCCGGAGCCGGTATTTGGAGAGCTCGAACGCCGCCGCCGCGCCGGTGATGCCGCAGCCGATGATCAGTACGTCATACATTCGGCAAGGCTCCTTTCCGCTTGGGTCTCGCGGAGACTGAAAAGAAAAAACAAACGAACAAACGAACAAAACGGCGCACACCGACCGCCGCGCCGCGGCGGATCGCCCCGGATGTGCGCCAAGAACACACATCCATCCTAGCACAGCCCGCGCGCGATTACAAGATGCCCCGGCCCCTTTTTGCCGCAGCGCTGTGCGGCCGCTTTTGCTCCGCGCGCCGCCTGGGCGCTTGCATTTTCCCGCCGGCGGCGATATAATCAAAAGAAAACGCGCGCCGCCCTTTGCGGCGCCGCGCAAGGGAGCCAGCCATGGACACCGCCGCCCCGCACAGCCGCTTTTTCCAGAACCGGCAATGTGAATACTTCCCCTGCCATGCGGGCGTTGAGGAACAGCGCTTCAACTGCCTGTTCTGCTACTGCCCGCTGTATGCGCTGGGCAGGCAGTGCGGCGGCGCGTACCGCTACACGCCACGGGGCGATAAGGACTGCTCGGCCTGCACGTTCCCGCACCGGCCGGAAAACTATGAAAAGGTGCTCGCGCGCTATGCCGACCTCAAGGCGGCGGTCGCGCGCGCCGATGCGGCGGCCCGCGGACCGCAAGAACAAAAACAGGAGGGATGCTGATGGAACCCACGGTGTTTCGCCCCATGCGGCGCGCCCGGCAGCAGCTGCCGCAGGCGGCGTGTATCGAGATCCTCAACCGGAACACCGCCGGCGTGCTGGCCGTGCTGGGGGACGGCGGCTGGCCCTACGCGGTGCCGCTGAGCTACCTGTACGCGGACGGCTGCCTCTATTTCCACTGCGCGAAGACGGGGCACAAGCTGGACGCTCTGCGCGGCTGTGACAGGGCCTCGTTCTGCGTGATCGACAAGGACGAGGTCAGGCCGGCCGAATACACCACCTGGTTTTGCAGCGTCATCGCGTTTGGCCGCGCCGAGGTGCTGGAGGGCGCCGCGGCGCGCGCGGCCATCGAGGCGCTCGCGGCCAAATATGCCCCCGATGACAGCGCCGAGAACCGCGCCCGCGTCATCGACAGGGAGCTGCCCGCGCTGTGCATGGTGCGCCTGCGCATCGAGCACATGACCGGCAAGCAGGCAAAGGAGCTCGCCATGGCAGGGCAGGGCTGAGCGCCGGCCCCGGCGTTGACTTTTGCGCGCCGCGGGGCTATCATGGATAGCAAATACATCCGCTGCCGGCGC
The DNA here is from genome assembly GCA_947628865.1 of uncultured Gemmiger sp. Taxonomy (GTDB): domain Bacteria; phylum Bacillota; class Clostridia; order Oscillospirales; family Ruminococcaceae; genus Gemmiger. The sequence continues at coordinate 3,657 of CANRBN010000115.1, read as the reverse complement.
CCGCCGGCGGGAAGTTTTGCGAAAGCAGTGCACACAGGAAAGGGGAAAGCAGATGAGCAAGGCAAAAACGGTCGAAAACAAGGCCGCCCAGCGCAGCGATGTCGCGCACATCGCCGCCATCGGCGTGTCGGTGCTCGTTCAGATCATGTGGATCTGGTCGCTGTTCTGGCAGCTGCAGGAGAAATATGTTTGGGTCAATATGGCCGTCTCGCTCTTTGCGCTGATCCTCGTCCTGGCCATCTATGGCCGGCACCAGAACGCCGCCATCAAGATGCCGTGGATCATCTTGATTCTGGTGTTCCCGGTGCTCGGCGTGTTTTTCTATCTGATGGTCGGCTGGAACCCGTCCATCAAGCGGATGAAAAAGCGCTTTGAGGAGATCGACGCAAGGCTCCGGCCCTATCTGCCCCAAAACGCGGCGGAGCAGGGCGCCCTGCGCGCGCGGGATCGCCGGGCCGGCGGCATCGCGGCCTATCTGGCCGGCACGGCGGGCTACCCCGTCTACGCCGATACCGACGTCGTCTACTATGACGATGCAGCCAGGGGCTTTGCGGCGCAGATGGAGGCCATCCGCGGCGCGAAGCGGTTCGTGTTCATGGAATACCACGCCATCGAGGACGGCGAGTCTTTCCGCCCGATGAAGGAGCTGCTGATGCAAAAGGCCGCCGAGGGCCTCGACGTGCGCCTGTTTTACGATGAGATCGGCAGCGCCGGGTTCATCAACAAGTCCTTTATCGAGCAGATGGAGGCCGGCGGCGTGCAGTGCCGGGTGTTCAACCCGCTGGTGCCCATCCTCAACCTGTTCATGAACAACCGCGACCACCGCAAGATCACCGTGGTGGACGGCCAGGTCGGCTTCACCGGCGGCTACAACCTGGCGGACGAGTATTTCAACCTCACCCACCCCTACGGCCACTGGAAGGACACCGGCATCCGGCTGGAGGGCGCCGCCGTGCGCACCCTGACCGTGTTGTTTTTGGAGATGTGGAACGCCATCCGCGGCACCGACATGGACGATACCGATTTCTCGCGCTTTTTCCCCGCCGCGCACGCCCCCGAGGGCGGCGAGGGCTTTCTCCAGCCCTATGCCGACAACCCCATGGACGGGCAGGCGACCGGCGAGGACGTGTATATGCACGTTCTGAACTATGCGGTCGACTATGCGTATTTCGTCACGCCCTATCTCATCATCACCGACGAGATGAAAAAAGCCTTTGAGCTGGCCGCCCGGCGCGGCGTGGATGTGCGGCTCGTCACGCCCGGCATCCCGGACAAAAAGATGATCTACCAGATGACGCGCTCCTACTACGCGGGGCTCGCGATGGCGGGCGTGCGCATCTATGAGTACACGCCCGGCTTCTGCCACTGCAAGCAGTGCGTCGCCGACGACAGCGTCGCCGTCTGCGGCACCATCAACCTTGACTACCGCAGCCTCTACCACCATTTTGAGAACGGCGCCGTGCTGTACGGCCAAAAGGCCGTGCGGGAGATGAAAGCGGACTTTGACGCCCTGTTCCCGCAGTGCCGCGAGGTCACCGAGCAGTACCGCACCGGACGCAACACGGTGCTGCGCATCCGGCAATGCCTGCTGCGCCTCATCGCGCCGCTGCTGTGAGGGGGCGCCCCGTGCGGCAAAACAGCGGCGAACGGCTCGACCCGGCGCGGGAGATACGCCTGCGCGGCGCGCGTGCTTTATGGCTCAGATGGCGTCCTGCACTTTCTCAACAAATTCCTCGGCGTGCGCCATGCGCTTGAAAACGAACTCCGTCGCGCCGCCGCCGGCGTCGCTGATGGTCACGGTGCCGTACCCCAGCAGCTTGCCAAACAGGCCGCTCTCGATGCCCACGTTCTGCACCTTGGTCAAGGGCGTGGAGAGGGTCTTTGTCCTGATGAGCCCCCTGTGCCCAACGATCTTGGTCTGCGTCATGCCAAGATAGGTCGTTTTCATCAGGATCAGTGCCGAGACGATACAAAACCCGCTGACGGCAAACGACAGGAGAGCAGCATCGGCGCCGTTCGCCCCCTCGGACGAAAAGCTGCCCGCCCCTGTCAAGAAAAACAGGAGCGCCACGATCCACCGCCCCATAAAGCAGGCCCAGTGCGGGCGGCACAAGGCGACAAGGTTTTCCTTTTGCATGCGTTCGACCCCCTTTCGTTCACAATACCACTTTTTTCCCCGCCAGGCAAGATGCGGGCCCCCGCCGCCTGCGTCACGGCGAAACGTGCGCCGAGGCCGCCATGCCGTTTGCTTGTGTGATGGGAAGTACCTTTTTTCCCGTTCCTGTTCGGTATCTATCCCTACATATATGTCACCGAAAAGCAGCGCGCGGCGACAGAACGAGCGGGCGTCAAGGATGTGTTCATGTCGATCCATGAGCTTACGCGCAACGGCGCAAGAAAGCCGTTGGGGGACTGAACGCCAAAAACTTTCAACAAGAAGCAAAGGAGGAAATATACCCATGGAAAAGATCACCCAGACCGCGGGCAGAGACCAGCTCGGCACTTTCGCGCCGGATTTTGCCCACTTCAACGACGACGTCCTTTTTGGCGAGAACTGGAACAACCACGACATCGACCTCAAGACCCGCTGCATCATCACCGTCGTGGCCCTGATGAGCTCCGGCATCACCGATTCGTCTCTCATCTACCATCTGGAGAACGCCAAAGCCCACGGCGTGACCCGGTCGGAGATCGCCGCCATCGTCACCCACGTCGGCTTTTACGTCGGCTGGCCCAAGGCGTGGGCCGTGTGCCGCCTGGCCAAAGACGTGTGGAAGGACGACGCACAGGTTGAAGCTGCGCAATGAAACGCAAGAACCCTGTCTCTGTGTTGCCGGCGGCGCTGCCGGTGCAACGCGGTACGGTCTAAACCAGCGAATCAAACGAAAGGAAGAAACGCACGATGGAACAGCTGAATCTGACCAACAAATGGGACAAGACCTTCGCCAAAAGCGATAAAGTCGACCACCGCAAGGTGACCTTCGCCAACCGCTACGGCATCACGCTGGCGGCGGACCTGTACACGCCCCAAAATGCTGCCGGCAGGCTCGCCGCCATCGCGGTGTGCGGGCCGTTCGGCGCCGTCAAGGAGCAGGCCGCGGGGCTCTATGCCCAGACGATGGCCGAGCGCGGCTTTCTGACCCTCGCCTTTGACCCGTCCTTCACCGGCGAGAGCGGCGGTTCACCGCGCTATATGGCTTCGCCCGATATCAACACTGAGGACTTTATGGCGGCGGTCGATTTTCTCAGTGTGCAGGACAACGTCGATCCCGAAAAGATCGGCATCATCGGCATCTGCGGCTGGGGCGGCATGGCGCTCAACACCGCCGCGCTCGATACCCGCATCAAGGCCACCGCCGCCATGACGATGTACGACATGGCCCGCGTCAACGCCAAGGGTTACTTTGACGCCGAGGATTCCGCCGACGCTCGCTACGCCAAAAAGCAGGCGCTCAACGCCCAGCGCATCGCCGATTTCAAGGCCGGCAGCTATGCCCTGGGCGGCGGTGTCGTCGACCCGCTGCCGGACGACGCGCCTTTCTTCGTCAAGGACTATTACGATTACTACAAGACCCCGCGCGGCTACCACGCCCGCAGCCTCAACTCCAACGGCGGCTGGAACGTGACCGGCTGCATGAGCTTTTTGAACCAGCCGAT
>CANRBN010000114.1 GCA_947628865.1 uncultured Gemmiger sp. | reverse complement strand
GGGGTGTGTCCAAGAGAGGGGCGCAGGCGGACTGGCGCAGCCAGCGTAGCCGAGCCCCTCTTTTGCAGCGTGTCGAGGGACTCGACACGCTGAGGCCCGCTGCCATGGCAGCGGGCCTTTGGATGTTTGGACGCGGCTGATTATACAAAACGTATTATTCCTTGAGATTCAACGCAATGGAAAGCTCCTCCAGCTGGGTGGGGTCGACCGTGTCCGGCGCGCCGGACATCAGCTCGCTGGCGCTCTGGACTTTGGGGAACGCGATGACGTCGCGCATGTTGTCGGTGCCCAAAAGCAGCATCATCATGCGCTCAAGGCCGTAGGCCATGCCGCCGTGCGGCGGCGCGCCGTAGCGGTAGGCGTCCATCAAAAAGCCGAAGCTCTGGCGGGCTTTCTCCTCGGTGAAGCCGAGGGCCCTGAACATGCGGTCCTGCAGGGCGGGGTCGTTGATGCGCATGGAGCCGCCGCCCATCTCGACGCCGTTGAGCACGATGTCATACGCGACGGCACGGCAGGCGCCGGGGTCGGCCTCGACCTTGTCCAGGTCGGCGGCGTTGGGCAGCGTGAAGGGGTGGTGCTTGGCAAGGTAGCGGCCCTCGGTCTCGGAATACTCAAACAGCGGGAAATCCGTCACCCAGAGGAAGTTGAACTGTTTGGGGTCCATCATCCCCTGCTCCCGCCCGATGGCAAGGCGCACCTGGCCGAGCGCGGTGCAGGCGCGCTCCCAGTCCCCATCGCTGACGAGCAGCAGCACGTCGCCGGTACTGGCGCCAAGGGCCGCATACAGCGCGGCCTTTTCGGCGTCGGAGATGGCCTTTTCAAAGCTGGAGGAGGCGCCCTCCGGCGTGAGGCGGGTGTAGGCGAGGCCCCTGGCGCCGTAGGTCTTGGCCACCTCGGCGAGCTTGTCGATCTTTTTGCGGGTAAGGGCGGCGGCCAGGCCCCTGGCGTTCAGCGCCACGACGGCGCCGCCGGCACTGAGCGCCGCGGCAAAGGGCGCGAACGCCGTGCCCTTGAATACATCGCTGACGTTTTGCAGCTCCATGCCGAAACGGGTGTCGGGCTTGTCGGAGCCGTAGCGGGCCATGGCCTCGGCCCACGGCATCCGCGGGAAGGGCGTTTTCAGCGTGATGCCGAGCATTTTTTGCCATACCTCGGCGATGAGGCCCTCGTTGTAGGTCATGACGTCGTTTTCATCGACGAAGGCCATTTCGATGTCGATCTGGGTAAATTCCGGCTGGCGGTCGGCGCGCAGATCCTCGTCGCGGAAGCAGCGGGCGATCTGGTAGTAGCGGTCAAAGCCCGAGAGCATGAGCAGCTGCTTGTACAGCTGCGGGCTCTGCGGCAGCGCGTAGAAGTGCCCCGGCTGCACGCGGCTGGGCACCAGATAATCGCGCGCGCCCTCGGGCGTCGATTTGATCAGGCAGGGCGTCTCGATCTCGGTAAAATGGTGGGCGTCCATGTAGTCGCGCACGATCTTGCACACGCGGCTGCGCTGTACGATCATCTCGTGCGCGGCGGGGCGGCGCAGGTCGAGGTAGCGGTAGCGCAGGCGCAGGTCTTCGTTGACCTTGACGTCGTCGCGGATCTCAAAGGGCGGCGTCTGGGCGGCGGAAAGCACGCGCAGCTCGGCCACATACAGCTCCACATCGCCGGTGGGGAGCTTGTCCGTTTTGGCGGCGCGCTCGCGCAGGACGCCGCGCGCGATGACGACGTATTCGCTCTTGAGCGTTTCGGCCCGGGCGAACACATCTTTTGGCGTGTCCTCGTCAAAGACGAGCTGTAAGATGCCGGTGGTATCGCGCACATCGGTAAAGATGATGCCGCCCTTGTCGCGGCTGCGGGCGACCGAGCCGCAGACCGTGAGCGTTTCGCCGGCGTTTGCAAGACGCACCTCGCCGCAGTAATGCGTGCGGCGCAGCGTGCCCATCGTTTCCATAAAACCGTCCCCTTTTGGCTTTTGTTGTCCGGTAATGGGTATTATAGCGCGGCGCCGGCGTTTTGGCAAGCCGTGCGCCGGCAAAACCGCCGCCGAAAAGCGCACTTGTCAAAGGCGTTCCTTTTGTGTATAATAGGCGCTGTGCGTGAATAACGGTAGACAAGACCGCATGGTAAGGAGCTTTGGTATGCTGCAAAAGTATCTGGCCGTATTCTTCATCTCGATGGTGCCGCTGATCGAGCTGCGCGGGGCCATCCCCTACGGCGTCTTGTTCGGTCTGCCGCTGTGGAGCACCTACATCGTGGCCATCATCGGCAACATGCTGCCGGTGCCGTTCATCTTTTTCTTCGCGCGCAAGGTGCTGGAATGGGGCGCGGACAAACCGGTCATCGGCGGGTTTTTCCGCTTCTGCCTGCAAAAAGGCCACAAGGGCGGCGAGAAGCTGAAGGCCACCGCCGGGCGCGGGCTGTTCGTGGCGCTTTTGCTGTTCGTGGGCATCCCGCTGCCGGGCACCGGCGCCTGGACGGGCACGCTGGCCGCGAGCCTTTTGGACATGGATTTCAAAAGCAGCGTGCTGGCCTGCATGGGCGGCGTGCTGCTGGCCGGGTGCATCATGGGCGCCCTGAGCGCGCTGGGCGTGACGGCGTTCGGCATCGTGGCGGCGTGAGCCTGCAAAAAACGCAGGGGTCGGTTCTTCCGGCCCCTGTTTTTGTGTGCTCGTTTTACAGATGCACCAGCACCACGGCGCTGGACGCCGGCAGCGTGAGGGTGCCGTGGCGCACCTCGCCAAAGGGCTCCGCGCCGGCGGTGACGCCGTCGCACAGAAAGCGCCAGAAGCCGCCCGGCAGCGCCACCTCCTGCGGGGTGGGCTCGGGGTTATAGTAGACGGCCAGCTCCTGCCCGGCGCCGTCCGGCTGCTCGACCACAAAGCCGACGAGCCAGCCCGGCAGCGCGAGCAGGAAAGGCGCCGGCTCCCCCGCCGCGCCGGAAAGCCGCGGCCAGGCGCGGCGGATGGCCAAAAGCCCGCGGTAATACTGCGTGAGGGCGGCAAACTCCGGGCGCCAGGCGCGGCGCCAATCCAGCCGGTTGGTCGAGAGCGGGCCGCGGTAGCTGTTGGTATCTCCGTATTTTGTGCGGCCAAACTCCTCGCCCGCCTGCAGAAAGGGCAGGCCCTGGCAGGTCAGGTAGACGCCGGCCGCCAGGCGGTTCTGCGCCAGCTGCGCGGCGGCGGGGGCGCGGTAGTTGGTGCGGCCCGCGGTCATGCACAGCTTGTCCCAGAGGGTGGCGTTGTCGTGCGCGCTGACGTACTGCACCACCTGCCGGGCGCTTTTGGGGCGGAAGCCTCCCTCGCCGCTGCGCCAGGCGCCCAGCGCCGGCAGCAGGCGCACGGCGTTGTACGGCCCGCCGTTGACAAAGCCCGGCACCTTGGCCTCGAACGTATCGCCCTTGATGGCATCGCGCGTATCGTCGCAGAAAAAGCCGACGCGGTCACTGAGATCGCCGAGGGCGTTTTTGTCCGCCGGGCGGGCGCCGTTCTCCATGCGGGTGCCGCCGCCGGCCCACGGCTCGCCGTAGAGCAGGATGTCCTCGCCGCCGGGCAGGGCGTCGAGCGCGGCGCGGACGGCGTTCATCGTATCGACGTCCAAAAGCGCCATCAGGTCAAAGCGGAAGCCGTCGATGTGGTATTCTTTTGCCCAATATACGACGGAATCGACGATGTATTTGCGCACCATGGCGCGCTCGCTGGCAAGGTCACAGCCGCAGCCGCTGCCGTCGGTCATGCGGCCCTTTTCGTCGCGGCGGTTCCAGTAGCCGGGCACCGAGCGCTCGAGCCAGGAATGGCGGTGGTAGGTGTGGTTGTAGACGACGTCCATCACGACGCCCAGCCCCGCCCTGTGCAGCGCCGCCACCATGGCGCGGCATTCGGCCACGCGCACGGCGCCGTCGTGGGCGTCGGTGGCAAAGCTGCCCTCCGGGACGTTGTAGTTGAGCGGGTCGTACCCCCAGTTGTAGCCGCCGCGCACCTCGTCGACGGTGGCATAGTCAAAGATGGGCTGCAGCTGCACATGGCTGACGCCGAGCGTTTTGAGGTAGGCAAGGCAGGTGGGGTGGACGCCGTCGCCGTCGAGGGTGGTATTTTCCAGCGTGAAAGCGAGATATTTGCCGCGCAGATGCGCCGGCACGCCGCTGTGCTCGTCGGCGGAGAAATCCGCGACATGGCACTCCCATATGGCGTGGGCGTGGGCGTTTTCGGCCTTGCAGACGGCGGGGCGGGCATCCTGCTGCCAGCCCGCGGGCGCGGCGGCGGCAAGGTCGAGCACCATGCCGCGCGTGCCGTTGGCGCCGGCGGCGCGGGCGTAGGGGTCGACGATGGTGTCCCGCCGGGCGCCGAACGAGAGCGTATAGGTGTAGTACGCCCCGTTCCAATCGCCCTCCACCGTCACGGCCCAGACGCCCTGCCCCACCGCGGCCATGGCGTGCGTGCCCAGGCGCGCGGCGCCGGGCTCGGCCTCGGTGCCGGTGGCATACATATCGAGCGTGACGGCGTCGGTCGTGGGGGCCCACAGCTTGAACGTGGTGGCCTGCGGCGTATAGGCGGCGCCCAGGTCAGCGCCGGTGTACACCGGCAGCGCGGCGGCCTCGTGTGCGGTCATACCGAAAACTCCTTACCGTAAAAATCCCCCGGCCTTGGGAAAAGCCGGGGGCGATGGGGACAGTTATCGCGCGACGCTGGAGCGCACCAGCGCGCGCTTGAGGCGTGCCTGCGCGAGCTCCAGCTCGCGGGCGTCGAGGTCCTTCTGCGCCAGGGCCTGCTCGGCGCGGGCGCGGCTCGCCTCGGCGCGGGCCTTGTCGATCTCCTCGGCCCATTCCCAGGTGGTCGAGAGCACGAAGCACTCGCCGTTCAGCACCGTGAGCATGCCGCCGATGCAGGCAGCCGAGCGGGTGGTGCCGTCCTCGAGGGTAAAATGCGCCTCGCCCATGCCGATGGCGGTGCAGTAGTCGGTGTGGCCGGCCAGGATGGCCAGGTCGCCCGTGATGCTGCGGCAGACAAAGCGCACCGCCGGCCCGTCGTACACGGGGCCGTCCGGCGTGGCGATCTTCAGGTGAAAGGTTGGCATGGGAATCGCTCCTTAGCTCTTGACCTTGGCGAAGACGTCGTCGATGGTGCCGGCAAAGAGGAACGCGCTCTCGGGGATGGCGTCGCACTCGCCGGACAGGATCATCTTGAAGCCGCGGATGGTCTCCTTGAGGGGGACGTACTGCCCCGGCATGCCGGTGAACTGCTCGGCCACATGGAAGCTCTGGGACAAAAAGCGCTGCACCTTGCGCGCGCGGTTGACGGTGAGCTTGTCCTCCTCCGAGAGCTCATCCATGCCCATGATGGCGATGATGTCCTGCAGCTCCTTGTAGCGCTGCAGCACCTGCTGCACGGCGCGCGCGACCTCGTAGTGCTCGGTGCCCACGACCTCCGGCGAGAGGATGCGGGAGGTGGAATCCAGCGGGTCGACGGCCGGGTAGATGCCCTGGCTGGCGATATCGCGGCTCAGCACGGTCGTGGCGTCGAGATGGGTGAACGTGGTGGCGGGGGCGGGGTCGGTCAGGTCATCGGCGGGCACATAGACGGCCTGCACCGACGTGATGGAGCCCTTGCGGGTGGAGGTGATGCGCTCCTGCAAAGCGCCCATCTCGGTGGCCAGCGTCGGCTGGTAGCCGACGGCGGAGGGCATGCGGCCCAGCAGCGCCGAGACCTCGGAGCCGGCCTGCGTGAAGCGGAAGATGTTGTCGATGAAGAGCAGCACGTCCTGGTTCTTGACGTCGCGGAAATACTCCGCCATCGTCAGGCCGGCCAGACCGACGCGCATGCGGGCTCCCGGCGGCTCGTTCATCTGACCGTAGACCAGCGCCGTCTTGTTGATGACGCCGCTCTCGCTCATCTCGCCGTAGAGGTCGTTGCCCTCGCGGGTGCGCTCGCCGACGCCGGTGAACACCGAGTAGCCGTTGTGCGCGGTGGCGATGTTGTAGATGAGCTCCTGGATGAGCACCGTCTTGCC
>CANRBN010000113.1 GCA_947628865.1 uncultured Gemmiger sp. | reverse complement strand
GATGCCGCCGGTCGGCGGGGAGGTCGGCCCGGGCGCCGGCTCGGGCGTGGGCTCGGGCGTGGGCTGGGGCGTGGGCTCAGGCGTGGGCTCGGGCGTGGGCTCGGGCGCCGGCAGCAGCGTGAGCGGGGCCTGCGCCACGCCGCCCATGGAATCGGTCAGGATGACGGTGTAGCTGCCGGCATCGAGGCTTTGCAGGTACTCGGCCTTCAGCGTCACCCAGGAGCCGCCCGCGCCGTCGTCCTCCCAGGTATAGTCGGTGCCCTCGGTGAGCACCTTGCCGCCGATCTGCACGGTGCCGCGATCCGCGCAGGCGATGGTGGTGTGCAGGCGCGCGCTGATGCCGGTGCCCAGCTGCACATCCGCCTCGGCGTTCGCGGTGTAGGCGGCGGTGGGGGCGATGGGCTCGCCCGGGGCGAGCACGGCGCCGCAGTCCGCGCAGCAGAGATCACCGGTATAGCCGGCGGTCGTCGCGGTCGGTTCCCTGCCGTTCCTGGTCTCGGTGCGCCCGGTGTGGTTGTCGGGGTCGAGCACCGGCTTGCCGCAGACAAGGCATGCGGCGGGCGCTGCGCAGGTGGCGGCGGGGTTGTGGTGCGGGCCGCGGTCGCGCTCATAGGTGCACCCTTCGTTTTGGCAGGCATGCACATGCTCGCTGTCCGTCGTTATCCACGCGAGCGCATGCTCCCTGGCGGCGGTGCCTACATAGCCGCACGCCGCGCAGACGACCGGGGTGGTGCAGTCGCCGTCATCCACAAGGTCATGGGGCACCGTCTCGGTCTTCGTGCAGTCCGGGTTCTGGCAGGCCAGCGTGTGGCCCTCCGCGCCGCCGTCCACGGCGCGCACGCCGCTGAAATCGTGCTGCATGGCGGGCTTCAGCTCATAGCCGCAGCCCGTACATGTGACCGCGGTGGTGCAGTCGCCGTCGTCCGCCGGCCAGGTATGGGGCTCGTGCTGGACGTAGCCGCACACCGTGCAGGCGCGGCTGCGCTCGGTCGGGTCGGAATAGTCCCAGCCGCCGAACGCGTGCTCCGCCTCGTCCAGATGGGCGTGGCAGACGGTGCACTCCCGCCAGTGCCTGACGCCGTCGGAATGATACTCCGCGCCGGGCGTGTGCTCGCCCGACAGGCTCTCGGCCAGCTCGACGCCGGGCTCGATGATCGTATCGCAGTCGATGCACCAGAGATCGCCGGAATACCCTTTTGAATGTATGGTGGGTTCAAGATAATCCCGCAGCTCGGTGTGCAGGTGTTTGGTGCTGTCCACCGTGCCGTATTCCATCCCGCAGACGGTGCACATGGGCCTGCGGGTGCAGGTGGCCTCGCCGCCGGTGTGCGCCGCGCTCTGCGTCTGCACACAGTCGGGGTTCAGGCAGCGCTGCACATGCTGCGTGTGGTCGGCGCTGTCCTCATAGGCGCCCCAGTTGTGCTGTGCCGCGGGCTTGACCTCGGCGCCGCAGACGCTGCACTGCACCGGGGTGGTGCAGTCGCCGTCGTCGGGGGCCGGCGTATGCATCTCGGTCACGCTGTGCACCGTGCAGCCGGGGTTGAGGCATTCCCGGTAATGTCCGGTGGCGTCCTGCTGCCACGGCCCGGCGAAGTTATGCTCGGTGGCCTGCGCCGCGCGCACATGGCCGCACTTCGTGCACTCGTCGGGGGTGGTGCAGTCGCCGTCGTCCGCGTAGGTGTGCTCCGCCTCGCGCGCGGCCTCCTGCAAGCAGTTCTCGTTGGCGCACAGGGCGTAGTGGCCGTTTTCGCCGTCGTCACGCCATGCGCCCGGCTTGTGGCTTTGCTGGGCAAAGCGGCTGGTATACTCGCACACGCTGCACACGTTGGGGGTCGTGCAGTCATAGTCGTTTATCCAGGTATGCATGAGGCTCGCGGTCTGCGTGCAGCCGGGGTGCAGGCATTCCTGCGCGTGGTACAGCTGGTTCAGCGGCGTGACCGGCCCGCCAAAATCATGGGCCGTGCAGCGCACAAAGGAGCCGCAGTCCGGGCAGGTATAGTATTTGGTGCAGTCCCCGTTGGCGGCGGTGTGGAGGATGACGTCATTCCTCTGCTGGCAGCCCTCGTTGCGGCATGTGTGCCAGTGATACCGGGAGCCGGAGGTGGTGGTCCAGGCGGTGTCCCAGTCATGCGCTTTGGCCTCCACGATGACCGCATGGCAGTAAACGCAGTGCACGGGGGTGGTGCAGTCGCCGTCGTCGGGCTCGGGCGTGTGGGCGCCCAGGCCGTCCGCGCTTTTCAGGGCATCACAGCCCTCGTTCGTGCAGGGGTGGAAATGCCCGCCATCCCGCACGACGACCGTGTCCATATCGAACGCATGCTCGGTGTATTCGCCGGGCTCGGCGTAGCCGCACACCGAGCAGACCTGCCCGGTCGTGCAGTCGGCGTCGTCCACCATCGTGTGGGCGGCAGCATCCTCGCGGTGCTGGCAGTAGTCGTTGAGGCAGGCGTGGTAGTGCTGCGCCGCATCATACTGCCAGCTTTCCGACATGGTGTGCTGCATGGCGTTCTTCTGCAATACCGTGCCGCAAACGGCGCACTCGATGTCGACCGTACAGTCGGCATGCTCCGCGCGCGGCGTGTGCGCTTTCATGGGGATGGTGTAGCTGTCGCCTCTCAGCGCGCCGCACACCTTGCAGTAATGCTCGCCCACGCCCTCGGCGGTGCAGGTCGCTTCCGTCTTGACCTTCACGTCGTCGCCCGTCGACCAAGTGTGCGAGAGAAGATTGGTATATTCTTCCAGCTTTGTACCGCAGCCGTGGTCGCAGGTATAGGTGTAGATCCCCTGCCGGGTGCAGCTGGGTGCCTGGGTCTGTTCACGCGTTTTGCAGGAATGGCCGGTCGCCGGCACAATAGCGGAGGCCGCCACCGCACCGCACTCCCCGCACTGAACGGTGACGCTGCCGTCTTTCTCGCAGGTGGGCGCCGTGCGCTTCTCGCTCCAGGAATGTGTGCCCGCAAGGGTGCCCTTTGTCTCGGCATAGCCGCAGACGGAGCAGATGCGGTATTGATAGTCGCTGCCCGCCTCGTGGCCCGTGGGCGTTTGCCAGCCGTCGCCGTCGCCAGCCCACTTATGGCCGGCGGCGCCGCCGCGGGCCGCTTCGACCCGCAGGAAATACAGCCCGCCGCAGTCGGCGCAGACGCCGCGCTGCGCGGCGGTGTTGGCCCAGCCCGTGCAGGTTTTGGCCGCGATGCCCCAGGCCCTTTGATCGCCTGGGGTATGCGGCTGCAGCGTCAGCGTGAGCGTTGTGGTGCCGGCAGCGTTCTTCGCCTCGACCTTGACCGAAAACGGCTTCCCGCCGTTCCCCTTTTTCGTGACCAGCGTCTGCGGCAGCTTATACGCCGCGTATCCGTCCTTCACGGCAGCGGCGGAGACGTCTTCGCCGTCCACGGTCAGCTCGGTCACGCCGCCCGTGACGTACAGGCCGGGCATCGTGTAGCCGTAATACACCTGAGAGCTCCCCTGGATCAGGGAGTTCAGGCAGTAGGTGTTTTCCTTACCGAGCGCCTTGTTGCCCAGCACCTCGATGACGGGGGCGGCTGCAGCCGGGGCCGGGTCGGACAGCGCGAACAGCCCGACGGTCGGTTCGCCGTCAGGCTCCTGCGTCGGCTCGGGGGCCGGCTCCGGCGTCTCCGTCGGCTCCGGCGTCTCCGTCGGCTCGGGCGTCTCCGTCGGCGCGGGCGCGGGCTCCGGTGTCGCGGTCGCCTCGGGCGCAGGCTCCGGTGTCGCAGTCGCCTCGGGCGCGGGTTCCTGCGTCGGCGCGGGCGTCGCCGTCGGCTCGGGCTGTTCGGTCGGCGCTGCGTCCTGCCCGTGGTCGTGCCCGTCCACCGTCTCGGTCGGCGCCGGGGTGGGCTCGGTCGGGGTCTCGGCACGGGCAGGCAGCACGCTGCCGCCCAGCATCACCGCACACAGCAGCAGCGCACAGAGCTTTTGATGCATCTTACGCATGGGGGCCTCCTCTGGCCGCGCGGCCTGTGACCGCGCGATGGTATTTTGCCTTGGGGGGCTCGCCGGCGCGCAGGCGTGGCCCCGCCGCCGGCAGCCAAAAAAAACAGACACTCGCCTGGCCCGTTTCCAAACGGTACAGGCTCTTGTTTTCGATTATATCGGGCCGCGGGCGGAAGTTCAACCCCCTCCCGCACCTTTTTTGCCAAAAACACTGTTTTTTTTGCCGGGCGGCAAAGCTTTTGGGCCGCGGCAGCGCGCCGGGCGCGCAAAAAGCGCGGGCCCGGCCTTGTATTCTGCGGGCTCCTGTGGTATTTTGTAAGCAATATCCCGCATGGCGCCGCCCGTTGGCGTGCCTGCGGCTGGTTGGGAGTGTTATCTGATGAAAAAGCGTTTGGGTTGTTTGCTGCTGGCGCTGCCCACCGGGCTGGGCGCGGCGGCCGCGGATGCCGTGCCGGAGCCGGCGCCCATTGTATCGGCCGAGGCGGAGCAGGCGTTCAGGGATCAGACCGCCGGCGCCTTTTTGGCCCGCCCGGCGCCCGGGAGCATCCCGCGCATGAGCGGGGATGCCGCGCCGCAGGCCACCGCCGAGCCCGCGCCGCAGGCGCCCGCCGAGCCGTCACAGCCGGTGACGGTCACGGCGCCCACCTATGACGCGGGCGCGCCCGACGACCGCTACGCCACGCCGGTCGAGCAGTTCGTGGCCCGCTTTTACGAGAACGTGCTGGATCGCGACCCCGACTCCGAGGGCTTTGTGGATTGGGTGGGCCGGCTGAACAGCGGCAGCGCGGACGGCGCCATCATCGCGGAAGGGTTTTTCTGCAGCGCGGAGGTCGCGCAAAGGGGCTGGTCGGACGAAGAATACCTGCGCAAGCTGTACCAGACCATCCTGGGCCGCGAGGCGGACGCCGCCGGCCTTGCGGACTGGCTCGGCCAGCTGGCGGACGGCATGACCTGGCGCTATGCGCTGCGCGGGTTTGTGGAATCGGCCGAGTTTGCCGCCCTGTGTGAGCACTATGGCATCCTGCGCGGCATGATCACGCTCAGCGAGCCGCGGGAACAGAACGTCGGCGTCACGCGCTTTGTCTCGCGCTGCTACCGGCTCGCGCTGGGGCGCGCCGCGGATGTGGAGGGCCTGAATGACTGGACAGGCCGCCTGCTTTCGCACCGCGAGGTCGGCAGCCAGGTGGCGTACGGGTTCATCTTCTCGGACGAATTTTTCGGCAACGACATCACCTGGGGGGACTACATCCGCCTTTTGTACCGCATGTTCTTTGGCCGCGAGGAGGACGCCGCCGGGTTCAATTACTGGGCGCAGGCCGTGGAGGACGGGATCGGGATGTATGACCTCTTCCTCGGCTTTGCCAACAGCGCCGAGTTCAGCAACCTGTGCGCGCAGTACGGCATCGAGGCCGGGGCCATGCCCGCGTGGGAGCCGGTGCCCATTTCCCGGCTGGCCAACTACCCGAGCGTGAAAAAGCGCGCCAGCGACGCCCAGTTCGCCGAGGCGTACCAGGTGGCGGCACAGATCTCGCGCCGGTATGCCAACATGCCCCGGGAGCAGCAGCTGTACGGCATCGCCATCGACCTGCGCACCCTGTATGACAACGAGATGGAATACTCCATGTCGGCGCCCAACTATGACGATCCCTACGGCTTTTTTGTGCGGCACGTCGCCTCCTGCGCCGGCTGCACCCGCGCCACCGGGCTGTGCCTGAACCAGCTGGGCATCCCCTATGAGCACGTCAACGAAAACGGCTACACCCACCAGTGGTGCCGTGTGCCGATGCCGGACGGCACCCATTGGATCTGCGATGCCTACGGCCTTGCCTGCGGGCCGGAGCCGGCGCCCTACCGGCACCCATATCTCTGAGCCCCGGCGCCAACACAAATAACCACAGGCAGGCATCCGTTTGCGGCGGTCGGAGGGCCGGCCGCCCTGCGTCCATGACGGCTTGAGACCGCAGGGCGGGGGCCTCTGGCCCCGCCGGGAGTTGGCTGCACCTTTTTCGACACGCTGAGTCTGAGCCCCCGCCGCCCTGCAAAGGGCGGCGGGGGCTCAGACCGTCGAAAAACCATAAGCAAGCATCTTCCTGCGGCGGCCTGAGGGCAGG
>CANRBN010000112.1 GCA_947628865.1 uncultured Gemmiger sp. | reverse complement strand
GCGCAGGCGGACTGGCGCAGCCAGCTTAGCCGAGCCCCTCTTTTGCAGCGTGTCGAGTTTCTCGACACGCTGGGGCGGCCCGTACGGGCCGCCCTACGTCTATAACGGTGGTATACATGCTTTGAGACCGCAGGGCGGGGCCGCCCCCCTCTTGCGCACCGCGCGTGCGATATGGTACAATAAACAAAACGGGCCGCCGGCCGCAAAACAAAGGAGGGCATCTGCCATGAAGCTGTACATGAAGCAAAAGGTCTTTTCCTGGGGCGACAAATTCTCCGTCACCGACGAAAGCGGGGAAGTGCTCTACTATGTCGAGGGCGAGATGTTCACCCTCGGCCACAAGCTGCACATCTACAACGCCAGCCACGACGAGGTCGCGTTCATCCACCAGAAGCTGCTCAGCCTCAAGGCGCGCTTCTTCGTCACGGTGGACGGGCAGGAGGCCGCCGAGATCGAGCGCGAGATCACGCTGCTGCACCCCAAATACGTCGTCAAGGGCCCCGGGTGGGAGGCCAGGGGCGACATCCTTGGCCACGATTACAGCATCCACAAGGGCGACGAGGTCGTCGCCTCGGTGCATTGGAAATGGATGGCCTGGGGCGATACCTATGAGATCGACGTTGCCAATGCCGCCGACGAGGTGCTGGCCCTGGCCATCGTGCTGGCCATCGACGCCGTCAACTTTGACATCAACTCCTCCGAGTCGGCTGCGCATGCCAACTCGACCCCGCCGCCCCGGCAGTAAACACAAATCAACGCGCCCCGGCGCCGCATGGCGCCTGGGCGCGTTCCAGACCGTCGAAAAACCATAAGCAAGCATCTCCCTGCGGCGGCCTGAGGGCAGGCCGCCCTACGTTTGCAACGAAGATGCAATAGATTTGAGACCGTAGGGCGGGGTCCCCTGACCCCGCCGGGATTTAGTGGGCTCTTTTTTGACACGCTGCAACGCGCCCCGGCGCCGCATGGCGCCGGGGCGCGTTCCTTGCTTTTGTACCGGATCACATGACCATCAGATCGGCCGCCTTGTACAGATCGCCGCAGCTCATGCACACGACCAGATCGCCCTCCTTGGCGTTGGCTTTCACCCAGGCGGCGGCGCTCTCAAGGCCGTCCACCACCACACTGCCGGGCAGCTTCGCGGCCAGATCCTCGCTCTTCACGCTGCCGTCGTCCACCTCGCGGCTTCCCATGACGGGCAGAAGCACCACCTGGTCGGCCTCCCGCAAAACCCTGGCAAAATCGCCCAGCAGCGCCCTGGTGCGGCTGTAGGTAAAGGGCTGGTGCACCGCGATGACGCGCCGGTACCCAAGGCTTTTGGCGGTCTTCAGGGTGGCGGCCAGCTCGGTGGGGTGGTGCGCGTAGTCGTCCACGACGACGGCGCCGTTGCAGCTGCCCTTGACCTCGAACCGCCGCCCCGTGCCCTTGAACTCGGCAGCCGCGCGCTCGGCGTCGGCGGGCTGCAGCCCCAGCGGGCGCACGCAGCAGCACATGGCCAGGGCGTTGTAAATGTTGTGGTAGCCCGGCACGCCCAGCCGGATGTGGGCAAAGTGCTCGCCCAGCTCCTCGACGTCGAACTCATAAAAGCCGGGGCGGTATTCCTCGATGTGCACGGCGTGGAAGCGCGCGTCCTCCCGGATGCCGAACGAGAGCACGGGCCGGTCGATGCTGTTGACGACGGCCAGCGTGTTCGCGTCGTCCATGTTGAACACCACGGTCTTGGAGAGCAGCGCGAACTTCTGGAACGCCAGCTGCAGCTTGCCCATCGTGCCGTAGTAGTCGAGATGGTCGTTGTCGATGTTCAGGATCACGCCCAAAAACGGCGTCAGGTACAAAAACGTCTCGCTGAACTCGCACGCCTCGATCACGATGCTCTGCCCCTTGCCGGCCTTGCCGTACCCGCCGATGAGCGGCAGCTTGCCGCCGATAACGGCGGCGGGGTCACGCCCGGCCAGCTCCAGCATCGTGGTGATCATGGCGGTGGTGGTCGTTTTGCCGTGCGTGCCGGCCACGCCCACGCTGTACAGGAACATCCGGCTGATGTGCCCCAGCAGCACGCTGCGCTCGATGCAGCGGATGCCCCGTGCCTCGGCCGCCTGCCGCTCGGGGTTGTCGGGGTGGATGGCGGCGCTGTACACAACGAGCTGCGCGTCGCCGAGGTTGGCGCCGTCATGCCCCAGCGTGACGGTGATGCCCATGGCGCGCTCGCTCTGGGTGATCTTTGTCTCCTCCACGTCGCTGCCGCTGATGGCAAAGCCGCGCGCGTGCAGGATCTGGATGAGCGGGAACATCCCCGCCCCGCCGCAGCCGATACAGTGGATGTGCTGCACCCCGTCGAGCAGCCTTGGGTCATAGCTGTTGTAGAATGCCATTCGCTCACCTCGAAAAATCATGGAACATCGTCAAATCTGCGCCCAAGCCGGGCACTGTGCCAAAATTCTTCTTAGATTATAATATTTTTTAAAAGCAAAATAAACACTTTTTTGAAAAATTTGCTATAATGGTCAAAAACGGCGGCCCGGTTTTTGGCAAACCGCCGCACCGGCAGAAAGGGGCACACCCATGGCAAAACTGGTCTACGGTCACGATGCGCGCGCGCTGCGCCGCGCCACCGCGTCGGGCGAGGCCCCCGCCGCGCCCCTCTCGGAAAGGGAGCTGGCGGCGCTGGGCATCCCGGCGGCACGCATCCCCCGCGTGCAGGAGGAGCTGGCCCGCCTCGCCGCGCAGGACAGCCGATTGCTCGACCGCACCACGCTCGAACAGCTCGCCGCGGCGATCTCCCGCCAGCTCAGGCAAAAATAGCAGTTGCCTTTTTCGGGCAAATACGGTAGTATAAACACGCATCATCGAAAAAGCGCGGCAGCCAGCCGCGCAAAAGGAGCATTTTCCATGAAAAACAGCGAAAAGACCCTCGACATGATCGTCAACCTGTGCAAGAACCGCGGCTACATCTACCCCGGCAGCGAGATCTACGGCGGCCTTGCCAACAGCTGGGATTACGGGCCCCTGGGCGCCGAGTTCAAAAACAATGTCAAAAAGGCGTGGCTCAAAAAGTTCGTGCAGGAGAGCCCGTACAACGTCGGCCTCGACGCCGCCATTCTGATGAACCCGCAGACCTGGGTCACCACCGGGCACGTCGCCAGCTTCTCGGATCCGCTGCTCGACTGCCGCGCCTGCAAGAGCCGCCACCGCGCCGACAAGCTCATCGCCGACGAGGATCCCGCCGCCAACCCCGACGCCATGACCTTTGACGAGATGGACGCTTATATCGCCGCGCACGAGAACATCGTCTGCCCCGTGTGCGGCAAGCACGATTTCACCCCCATCCGCAAGTTCAACCTCATGTTCAAGACCGCCATCGGCGTCACCGAGGATTCCTCCTCCACCTGCTACCTGCGCCCCGAGACCGCGCAGGGCATCTTCGTCAACTTCGCGAACGTCCAGCGCACCACCCGCCGCAAGCTGCCGTTCGGCGTGTGCCAGGTGGGCAAGGCGTTCCGCAACGAGATCACGCCCGGCAACTTCACGTTCCGCACGCGCGAGTTCGAGCAGATGGAATGCGAGTTCTTCTGCAAGCCCGGCACCGACCTCGAGTGGTTCGCCTACTGGAAGGATTTCTGCCAAAAGTGGCTGCTCTCGCTTGGCATCAAGGCGGAAAACCTGCGCCTGCGCGACCACGAGCCCGCCGAGCTCGCGTTCTACTCCCGCGCCACCACCGATATCGAGTACGCGTTCCCGTTCACCGACTGGGGCGAGCTGTGGGGCATCGCCGACCGCACCGATTACGACCTTGGCCGCCATCAGGAGGCCAGCGGCAAGAGCCTTGAATACTTCGACCCCGAATCCGGCGAGCACTACATCCCCTATGTCATCGAGCCGTCGCTCGGCTGCGACCGCGTCGCGCTGGCCTTTTTGTGCGAGGCGTATGACGAGGAGCACCTCACCGACGCCAAGGGCAGGGAGGACGTGCGCACCGTGCTGCGCCTGCACCCGTTCCTGGCGCCGTTCAAGTGCGCGGTGCTGCCGCTCTCGAAAAAGCTGGGCGACAAGGCGATGGAGGTGCGCAACGAGCTTGCCAGGGACTTCATGGTCGATTACGACGAGGCCGGCTCCATCGGCAAGCGCTACCGCCGCCAGGACGAGATCGGCACCCCGCTGTGCGTCACCGTCGATTTTGACACCGTCGGCGACGATACAAGGCCCGGCGACGGCTGCGTGACCGTGCGCGACCGTGACACGATGGAGCAGGTGCGCCTGCCCATCGCGGAGCTCAAGGAGTACATCGCCAAAAAAGTGGCGTTTTAACAAAGGATTTTGCGGCACGCCGTGCGCCGGCGCGCTCGGCGGCATACACCGACAAGGCGGATGGAGGACATGCCATGAAAAAACGCGCATTGGCCCTGTGGCTCGCGCTGCTGCTGAGCGCTTCGCTCACGCTCTCCGCGGCGGCGGAAGCCGGCGCGGTGCCCGAGGGCGCGCCGACCGTCACGCTGCCGGAACAGCAAACGGCCCCGGAGAACACGCCCGCGCCGGAGCCCACCGCCGAGCCGGCGGCAGAACCCACACCGGAGCCGACGGAGGAGCCCACCCCGGAACCCACCGCCGAGCCGGCGGAGGAACCGACGCCCGAGCCGACGGCGGAACCCGCGCCGGAGCCGACGGAGGAGCCCACCCCGGAGCCCACCGCCGAGCCTGCCCCGGCGCAGGATGCCGCGCGGGAGGACATGCCGGGCGACGGCGCGCCGCTGTTCAGGACGCAGGCCGTCAGCTATGGGGCGGGGAATGTGCAGCCGCAAAACGTCGTTTTGCAGGGCCGCACGCTGGAGCAGGTCGCGCAGGCCTATGAAAAATGGCCCCTTGACCTGAGCACGCCCATCTCCTTCACGCCGCCGGACTTTGTCGGCTACACCACCGCCGGCGACGTCTCGGCGCAGTCCCGCCAGATCGGGCTGAACGCCGTCAACCTGGTCCGCTACGTCGCGGGCCTTGAGCCCGTTGTGCTGGACGAGGATTACAACCGAACTGCGCAGTACGGCAGCGCTCTGATGGCCGCGCGAGACAAGATGGAACACAAGCCGGTGAATGACACCGGCATCCCGCAGGATTTCTTCCGTCGCGGCTATGAGGGCACCAGCTCCAGCAACCTGGCCACCATCTACGGCGCCTCGAACCTGGCCCGAACCGTGCAGCTGTACATGGAGGAAGGCAGCAGGAACATGCAGACCATGGGCCATCGCCGCTGGGTGCTCAACCCGGAGATGCGCGCCACCGGCTTTGGCTATGCGAAAAAAGGCGACCTCAGCTACACCGCGGGCTACAGCGCCATGTATGCCTTTGACTTTCAGGGCAGCGGGCATGCGGATTTCGTGCCCTGGCCGACCGAGAACACCCCCTATGAGCTCAGCGGCGGCCTGTTCACGCTGTATACGCCCGATCAGCTGCCCATGGAAAACATCCGCGCCACCATCCACAGCCAAAAGCAAAACCGCACCTATACGTTTTTTGGCGGCGGCGGGGACGGCTATTTCTATTTTGAGACCAGCAACTACGGCAGCGGCAACTGCGTCATCTTCGGCCTTGACCCGGACGACAAAAATTTTGATCAGGACGACCGGCTGGACGTCGAGGTCAGCTATACCGGCATCGACGGCAACCGGTACAGCATCCGCTATACCGTCAGCTTCTGTGACCCCGCGATGCTGCGCGTGGCCGGCTTTGTCGCCCGCCTGTACAGGGAGTGCCTGGGCCGTGAGCCGGACGAGGCGGGCGCGGCGGACTGGTGCCGGAAGCTGAGCACCGGCGCGTGGGACGGCAGCGGCGTCGCGATGGGCTTTGTGTTAAGCGAGGAGTTCAAGAACAAAAACTACTGCAACGAGCATTACCTCACACAGCTGTACAACGCGATCATGGGCCGGGGCCCCGATGACGCCGGCATGAAGGACTGGCTGAACCGCATGGCAAACGGCCTGACGCGCGAGGAAGCGTTCAACGGCTTTGTGGGGAGCGTTGAGTTCGACAGCCTGTGCAGGCAGTACGGCATCCGGCGCGGCGACGGCATGCAGGTGCCGCAGTACGGCACGATCCCGCGCGGGCCGTGCGCGGCGTGCGGGGAGAAGGACGGCGTGACGCAGTTCGTCGAGCGGC
>CANRBN010000111.1 GCA_947628865.1 uncultured Gemmiger sp. | reverse complement strand
CGTTGCAAACGTAGGGCGGCCTGCCCTCAGGCCGCCGCAGGGAGATGCTTGCTTATGGTTTTTCGACAGTCTGAGCCCGCGGCCCCGAACGGGGCCGCGGGCTCAGACTGTCGAAAAAGGTGTTTTCTGGATCCATCGGCCCCGGCTGACATGCTCGCGCCCGCAGGCGCCTGCCGAAGCGCAACCACCGCGAAGCGGTGGCTCTTGGCGCGCAGGCTCGGGCGTTTGCGCCGTGCGCAAAACCCCTCTTTCGCAGCGTGTCGAGTTTCTCGACACGCTGCGTCGTTTACGGCCTTTGCGGCTCGGCGGCGCCGCTGTAGACCTGGCAGTAGATGTCCTCGCGCATGGCCTCGGTCTCGGCGGCAAAGGCGGCGCAGAAATCGGCGTCGTCGAACAATCCCACGATCCACGCGGCATAGCGCGTGCCGCGCCCGGCGCGCAATTCGTCAAACAGGGCGGCAAAGGTCTTTGCATCGGCGTAGCTGCGTCCGATATCGTCGGTGGCGGCGTCGATGCTGTCCGCCACCGAGACGATGTCCGCCAGCCAGCGCAGGTCGTCGGGCAGCGGCGGGATGTTCTGCGGGTAGCCGCGGGTGCCGTCCTCCCAATAGTGGTGGTACAGCGCGGCCATCGCCTCGTCCTGCAGGGCGGGGAAGCGCCGCAGCAGGTTCCAGCCAAGCAGCGGGTGGCATTGCAGCAGCGCGAACTCCTCCGGCAGCAGGGCGCGGCCATACAGCCCCACGACCTGCAGCAGCATGCATTTGCCGATATCGTGGTACAGCCCCGCCGAGTAGGCCTTTTGGGCCAGCGCCCGCGCGTCGGCGCCGCCCGCGTGCCGGGCCAGCGCCTGCGGTGCGGCCTGCGCCGCGCGCTCGACCAGCCGGCGGCACAGCTGCGCCACCATGTTGGAATGCACGAACGTCGGCGGGTGGCGCCACAGCAGGTATTCCAGCACCGGCGTCTGCAGGTCGACGCCCTCCTCCAGGCGGCTGTCGAGGATGCGCCCGGTCAGCTCGTCGATGGCATCGGAAAACTCGTTGGCCGGCGCGGCGCGCAGATACCGGTCACAATCCAGCAGCCAGCTCTCGACCGCGGGGCGGAAGCGGGCCTGCACCGCGGGGGGCTGGGCGTTGAGGTAGGAGCGGGTATAATGCGGCAGGCGCATGTGCACCACCATGCCGTTGGCGCTGTAATCGTCGGCGGCCACGGTGTTGCGCAGGGACAGGATCTGGCGCAGCAGCCCCTCGCCCGAGAGCTGGCCGGCGTGGTAGCGCGCCGCGGCATAGCGGTAGCGCGTGTCCGCCGAGAGGAAGCGCCCGGTGGTGTCGCCCTTTTCCAGCATCTGCCACTGGTACACAAACTCGGCCGAGGCCAGCACGTCGCGCGCCATGTCCGGATCCGGCTTGATGCGCAGCGCGGTCAAAAACGAGGTGCGGGCGTAGTGCATGGCATAGGCATAGCGGTTCCACGGCAGGTCGGGGGCCTGCGCGCGGTATTGGGTCGAGTTGATCACGGCCATCGCCGCATCGAAGCGTTTGGCGAAGGCGGCATAGTCGCCTGTTGAGCCGGGCTGCGGGCGGTGGCTGTCGGCGCCCCAGACCTCGGGGTTGTCCAGCCGCAGGTTGCCCAGGCAGCGGATGGCGAAGTCGCGCGTGGTGTCATCGAGCTGCGCGAACCGGTCAAGGCAGGCGGCGCCCTCGGCAAAGCAGGCGGTGATCCTCTCGCCGAACAGGTTCACGCCCGCCTCGCGGCGGATCAGGTTGAGGTAATGCAGCGAAAGGCCCTGGTTGTACAGCTCCCGCACCGCCAGCGGCTCGTCGCCGTGCAGGCGGGCGTAGCGGTACAGCAGGCGGTGCACGGCGTAGGCGGCGCCGTTGTCCAGATGGCGCGCGTAGCG
Organism: uncultured Gemmiger sp.; assembly: GCA_947628865.1. Lineage (GTDB taxonomy): Bacteria > Bacillota > Clostridia > Oscillospirales > Ruminococcaceae > Gemmiger. Next base: position 4,307 of record CANRBN010000111.1, on the reverse strand, counting down.
CAGCAGCCTGTCGGCGAATTCCAGCAGCTGCGCCGCCTCCTGCGCGGTGAGCGCGGCGGGGTCGCGGTCGAGCACCAGGCTGTGCAGCAGGGCGTTGTTGTCCAGCCGCAGGGCGCGGATCTCGCCGGTGCGCGCCCGCACCTGCGCCAGCAGCTCGGCGCGCGGCAGGTCGGGCCACGTTTGCAGCCGGCACAGCTCCCGTACCTGATGGATCTGGGCAAGATAGCGTTCCTCGAGCGCGGGCATGGACGGATCCTTCCTCTCTTGTGCACAGCACGTTGTTGCTGTTTTCAGTATACCTTGCTTTTTGGGGCCCGTCAACACCCGCGCGCTTGACAGGCGCCGCTCCCCGGCGCTATACTCAAGACAGCCGGAGCCAAAAGGCACCCGGCCCGAGACCGATCCCATACCGAAAGGGGGCGCCGCCGTGCGCTGGCTGGCCGTCGATTACGGGGACGCGCGCACGGGGCTCGCCGTGTGCGACGCCGCCGAGACCATCGCCACCCCCGTCACGCCGCAGCTTGAGGAAAAAAGCCTCAACCGCTGCGCCGCGCGCGCCGCGCAGGCCGCCGCCGCGCAGGGGGCCGCGGGCCTCGTCTGCGGGCTGCCCAAAAACATGGACGGCACCGAGGGCGCGCGCGCCAGGACCACCCGCCGCTTCGCGCAGCGGCTGGCCGACGCCGCCGGCCTGCCCGTCGTCCTGTGGGACGAGCGCCGCACCACCGTCACCGCCGCGGCGCTGCTGGCGGAAAACGAGACCTTTGGCCAAAAGCGCAGGGCCCGGCTGGACAGCGTCTCGGCCGCCGTCCTGCTCGAGAGCTTTTTGGCCTGGCGCCGCCTGCACCCCGGCGAGACGCCGCCCGATACCGTGCTGCCCGCAGCCGAGACCGCGAGGTGAAGCCCATGCCCGAACGCATCCCGACCCACGCCGCCATCATCGTGGACGGCAACCGCCGCTGGGCGCGCGCCCGCGGCCTGCCCGCGAGCCTTGGCCACAAAGCCGGCTTTGAGCGCCTCAAGGAGATCACCCGCTACGCGGTGGGCGATGTCGGCGTCAAGGTGCTGAGCCTGTATGTCTTTTCGACCGAGAATTTCGCGCGCGACGCCAAAGAGGTCAACTACCTCATGGATCTGTTCGCCAACAACTTCCGCACCATCGCCGACGAGATGAACGGGCGGGACTGCAAGGTGCTGTTCAGCGGCAGGCAGACCGGCCTGCCCCCGCGCGTGCTGGACGCCATGGCCTATATGACCGACCTGACGAAGCAAAACCGGACCGGAACCGTCAACTTCTGCCTCAACTACGGCGCGCGCGCCGAGCTGACCGACGCCATGCGCGCGCTGGCCGCCGAGGTGCGCGCCGGCACGCTCGACCCCGACGCCATCGACGAGGAGGCCGTCGAGCGCCGGCTCTACCAGCCGCTGCCGCCGGTCGACCTGCTCATCCGCACGAGCGGGGAGCAGCGCCTGTCGAACTTTCTGCTGTGGCAGTGCGCCTACGCGGAGTTTTACTTCACGCCCGTGCTGTTCCCCGATTTCACCAAAGCCTGCTTTGACGAGGCGCTGGCCGAATACGCCCGGCGCGACCGCCGCATGGGCGGCGACACGAAGAAATAAACGGCGGGGCCGGCTATATCTGGCTCCGCCCGGACTGTCGAAAAACGAGTATTTTAAATCTATCGCCCTCGGCTGACATGTTCGCGCCCGCAGGCGCACGTCGGAGGCCAATCGCGCGAAGCGCGGCTCTTAGGCCACAGACGCAGACGAGGTCGATACCTCTAGAGCAAAAAATGCCGTTCGAGTCGCCTTCAGGCATGAGAACGGCATTTTTGCGACGGGGTGTGTCCTGTGAGAGGGGCGCAGGCGGACTGGCGCAGCCAGCTTAGCCGAGCCCCTCTTTTGCAGCGTGTCGAGTTTCTCGACACGCCGGGCGGCCCCGCGTGTGTTTTTGCTTTCCCGGGGGGCGTTCAAGGCCCCGGATAGGCGGTGATGAGGATGCTCTCGACGGTGACGGTATCCTCCTCGGTGGGGCGGTAGGTATCGGTGCCGTCCTCGGCCTTGACCGTCTCGGCGCAGGCGATGCGGTCGACGATGTCCATGCCCTCGTACACCTGGCCGAAGACGGTGTCGGTGTTGTCAAGGTACGGCAGGCCGCCCGCCGCCGCGTAGGCGTCGGCCTGCGCGTCGGTATAGCCGTTTTGGCGCAGCTCGTCCCGCAGGGCGGTGCCGACGCTGTCGGGCAGGGCGGTGACGAAATAGAACTGCCCGGTGCCGCCCTGCGCCCCAAAGGCCGCGCACAGCGCCCCCGCGTAGTGGCACAGCGTCCCGTCGGCCTCGAGCGGGTAGGGGTTGTTGTTGAACACCGTGCCCCCGCTGTGCCCCGTGCCGGTGGCGTCGCCCCCCTGCACGGCAAAGCCGTACACACAGCGCCAGAACGGCGTGCCGTCATAGGCGCCGGTGCGCGCCAGACCGGCGAAATTCTCCACCGCCATGGGCGCCGCGTCGGGGTAGAGCACGGCGCGCACCTCGCCGAGGCTCGTGGTGATGACGGCGATGGTATCGCCCTCGGCGGGCGCGGTGAACTGCCGCTCGCCGCTTTCGACGGCGGCGCGCTGCGGCGGGCGGTTGTCGCCCGCGCAGGCGCACAGCAGCAGCGCGGTGCCGAGCAGCAGGGCTGTCAGGCGTTTCTTCAAGGCGTTTCCCCCTTTTTTGCCGGGCGGCGGGTCTGTCAGATCCAGTATAGCACATCCTGCCCGGTTTTTCCACCTTGACTATACGGGCAAAAAACAGTACACTATATCTGTAGATCGCAGCCGTGCCAACCTCTGCCCGGAACAGGAGCCTGCCTTATGTCTGACGAACTGAGCCCCGAAATGCTGGAAGAAGCCGCCCCCGACCTGCTGACGCTGGAGGATGAGGACGGCCAGGAATGCACCTTTGAGGTGCTGGATGCCACCGACATCGGCGGCACGCGGTACATGGCGGTGGTGCCCTACACCGAGGATCCCGCCGCGCTCGACGACGAGAGCGAGCTGCTGCTGATGCGCGTGGGCACCGACGAAGCCGGCGAGTATATGGACATCGTTGACGACGACGAGGAGCTGCTCACCGTCGGCAAGGTGTTCGAGGAGCGCCTGCGCGCCTTGTACGACATCGACGATTCCGAGCTGGAATGACCCCTGCGCTGTACCGCGCCTGCGCGGTTCGATTTGTTGCGGCTTAAAAAATCCTACTAATCAAAATTCGGGAGCCCGCCGTCGGCGGCCGGACTGCAGACCTCCTGCCCTTTGGGCGGACGAAGGGAGCGAGAACGCCGCCGCAGGGCACCCACCTGCCGTTCGGTAGGTTTTGATTTGCCGCAGACGGCCGCGCGGGCTGCGGATGCAGGCCCCGCAGGGGCGCCTTTGTTTTTTCAGCGCGGCGCAAGGCGCCGCATCCCGCCGTCAAACGGCCAGAAAGGGGGCATCCGGATGCCGCAGCGCATCAAGGAGGGCGACAGGCTGCCCTTTTTCCGCTACGATACCCCCTACGCGGCGCAGGCGCGCTCGCGCGAGCTGCTGGCCAAGGCCCCGCCGCTGGTGCTGGTGTTCATGCCCAACTTCGGCCACCCCATCACCCGCACGTTCACCGAGCGCTACGCCAACACCGCCGGCGCCCTTGTGAACGGCAGCCTGGCCATGGTGGTGCGCTCCGAGCCGGAAAAGCTGGCCGGCACCGTCGGGCCCGACACGCTGCCTTTCCCGCTGATCTGTGACGCCGAGGGCGCCTTGTATGACCTGCTCGCCATCCCGCAGCGCAGCGGCACGCTGACCACCTACTCGCTCGAGGGGTGGCGCATCGTGCGCGAGGCGCGCCGCCAGGGCTACCGCCCGGCCCGGGGCGCGATGCAGCAGCTGCCGCTGACGCTCATCCTGGACGCCGACGGCACCGTGCTGTTCGCCCATTACGGTGACAGCCTGACCGACGTCCCGCGCGACTGCGAGGCCATGCAGCAGCTGTTGGCGGCGCTCGGCCTTGTGTCGGACGACGCGCCGCCGGACCCGCCGGAGCCCGCCGGGCCCGCCGAGCCGGACGAGCCGGACACGGGCGGGGATCTCTTCGCCGAGGACGAGCCCGACGCCGACCGCGCGCGCATCCAGCCGCTGGAGGACACGCTCTCCGGCCTGCCGCCCGGGGATCTGGCGCCCGAGCTGCCCGGCTATGTGAGCGATTCGGGCGAGTTCACGCTCCCGCCCGAGACCTTTGACCCCGCCGCGCGCCCGCGCGCCCCGATGGTGCCGCTCGCCGGCGACCCGCCGCCGCGCACC
>CANRBN010000110.1 GCA_947628865.1 uncultured Gemmiger sp. | reverse complement strand
CCGTCGATGAGGCTCACTGCATCTCGCAATGGGGCTACGACTTCCGCCCCGCCTACCTGCGCATCGCGCCCACCTACCCGAGCCTTTCGGAGGTCGAGGAGGCGTCCGCTCTGCTGACCGTCTGCGTGCGCCTGGCGGTGCTCGAAAAGCTGCTGGCGGAACACCAAAGCAAAGATTGACCGTCCCGCGGCGGCTTTTGGGCCGGGGATCGTCTTTTGGAGGTTATGGAAAATGAACAAAAAAGGAAGAGCCTGGCACTTCATCGTGCTGGCCGTGCTCATCGCTGCGTTCGCCGTCACGGCGTTCGGCGGCGTGAGCTACCGCTACGGTGATACCAGGAACGTGTATGTCAAGGGCGCGGGGGACATCCGCTTCGGCATCGACATCCGCGGCGGCGTGGACGTGACGTTCATGCCCTCGGACGGCTACGATGCCACCGACGAGCAGATGACCGCCGCGCAGACCGTTATCGAGGATCGCCTCGTCGGCCTTGGCATCACCGATTATGAGAGCTACATCGACTACAACAAGGATCGCATCATCGTGCGCTTCCCCTGGCGCAGCGACGAGGCGGATTTTGACCCCCAGGCCGCCATCGACGAGATCGGCACCACCGCGCAGATGGTCTTCCGCAAGGGCAGCACCGCCGCCGGCGAGGAGATCCTCACCGGTGACGACGTGACTTCCGCCACGCCGGCCTACAACCAGCAGGACAACCAGTACGTCGTGCAGCTGGAGCTGGGCGGCGCGGGCGCCGAGGCCTTTGCCGATGCCACCACCGAGCTGGCGCCCACCAAGGGCACCATCAGCATCTGGCTGGATGACGTCGCCATCAGCACCGCCACCGTGCAGGAGCCCATCGTGGACGGCCACGCCCAGATCAGCGGCAGCTTTACCGCCGAGGAGGTCGCCACGCTCGCCAACCAGATCAACTCCGGCGCGCTGCCGTTCGCCCTTTCGGCGGAGAGCTACTCCACCATCAGCCCCACGCTGGGCGCGCGCAGCCTTGAGGTCATGGTCATGGCCGGCATCATCGCGTTCATCGCCGTCGGCCTGCTGATGACGCTGCGCTACCGCCTGCCCGGCGCCATCGCCACGCTCTCGCTGCTCGGCCAGGTGGCCGCCACGCTGGCCGTGGTCTCCGGCTACTTCACCGTGTTCCCCGGCTCCACGCTGACGCTGCCCGGCATCGCCGGCATCATCCTGGGCATCGGCATGGGCGTGGACGCCAACGTCATCACCGCCGAGCGCATCCGTGAGGAGCTCGCCAAAAACAAAACGCTGGACGGCGCCATCTCCGGCGGCTTCAAGATGGGCCTCACCCCCATCATTGACGGCAACGTCACCATCGTGATCGTGGCGGCCGTGCTCATGGGCGCGTTCGGGCCCACCAACGGCTTCTGGGCGCGGGTGTTCAGCCCGGTGTTCTACTGGTTCGGCCCCTCGACCGCCGGCACCATCTACTCGTTCGGCTTCACGCTGCTCACGAGCGTGCTGCTCAACTTCGTGTTCGGCGTGTTCGCCACCCGCGTGATGATCCGCGGCGCCTCGCGCATCAAGGCGCTGCGCGCCCCCTGGCTGTACGGCGCCGCGAAAGGGGAGAAGGGCGGCTACAAAACGCCGGCCATCCCGTTCGTTGCCAACCGCAAAAAATTCTACATCGGCTCCTGCGCCGTGCTCGCGGCCATCGCGCTCGTCACCCTCATCGGCGGCGTGACGATGGATGTCGAGTTCCGCGGCGGCGCCGTGCTCACGCTCGGCTATGCGGGCACCGTTGATACGTCCGCCCTGCAAAGCACCATCGGCGAGGCCACCGGCCAGACCAACATGACGCTGCAGACCGGCGTGAACATCGCCGGCAACCAGACCCTGACCGTCACGCTGCCCGGCAGCGAGACGCTCTCCACCGAGGAGCTCGACGCCCTGCTGGCCGCCCTCAACGAGGCATACCCCGAAAACACCTTCACGCAGGAGCAGGTCAGCAACGTCAACCCCACCATCGGCAAGGAGTTCCTGTTCAAGAGCGTGGTCGCCGTGCTCACCGCCGGCGTGCTCATCATGGCCTATGTGGCCTGGCGGTTCCGCCGCATCGGCGGGCTTTCCGCCGGCGCGATGGCGCTGGTCGCGCTGGCGCATGACCTGCTCATCATCTTTGGCGTGTTCGTCGTGCTGCGCATCCCGCTCAACGGCAACTTTATCGCCGCCATGCTCACGATCCTGGGCTATTCCATCAACGATACCGTCGTCATCTATGACCGCGTGCGCGAGAACAGCACGCTCTACGGCAAGCGCATGCCGCTGCCGGAGCTCGTGGATCTCTCCATCAACCAGAGCTTCGCCCGCACGCTCATGACCACCGTGACCACCTGCCTGGCGCTCGTCGTCGTCTGTGTGGTGGCGGCGGTCTACCGGCTCAACAGCATCTTCACGTTCGCGCTGCCGCTTTTGTTCGGCATGGTCAGCGGCGTGTACAGCACCATCTGCATCGCCACCCAGCTCTGGGTCGGCTGGCGGCTGCGCCGCGGCAGGAAGTAAGGATCGTCACAGGATCGGAAAGATAAAAAGGAGGACGCCAAGATGAAATGCCCCTACTGCGGTGAGATCGACAGCAAGGTGATCGATTCCCGTCCCACCGAGGACGGCGAAAAGATCCGCCGTCGTCGCGAATGCCTGGGCTGCAAAAAGCGCTTTACCACCTACGAGATCGTCGAGACCGTGCCGCTGATGGTCATCAAGCGCAACCGCTCGCGCGAGGTATACGACCGCCAGAAGCTGCTCAACAGCATGCTGCGCGCCTGCGACAAGCGCACCGTCAGCTACGAACAGCTCGACGACGCCGTTTCCCGCATCGAGCAGCAGCTGCTCAGCACCTATGACCGTGAGGTCACCTCCGAGCGCATCGGCGATCTGACCATGCAGGAGCTCAAAAGCATCGACGATGTCGCCTATGTCCGTTTTGCCTCGGTGTACCGCCAGTTCAGCGACGTCAACACCTTCATGGAGGAGCTCAAGGACATGCTGGACACCCGCTCCGGCGCGGCCAAGGCCTGAAAAGCGTTTTGCGCGTCACAGACCGTCCCAGAAAGAGGATGTCATCTCCTCGATCTGGGCGCGGGCGCGCGCCGTCTCCACCGCAAGATCCGCCTGGTTGTCCGGGTGGGCATAGTGCGCCAGCGTGGCAAGGGTCTCCTCCAGCTTGTCGACCAACGCCCGCCGCACGAACAGCCGCAGCACATGCCCGCGCGCCTCGGCGCTCTGCCAGGTGGCCAGATACGCGTGCCTTGCGCCGGTATAATCGCGCTGCAATGTCATCGAATAGGCGCTGTCGATGCCCTGCCGCAGCGCGGCGCCGGTGCTCTGCACATACAGCCCCGAGCCGCCCAGCAGCAGCGCCAGCAGCACCAGCAGCGCGGCGGCGTACAGGTTGCGCTTCATGCCGTACCCTCCCCGGCGTTTTCCCCGTTTTCATCCGCCCCGGCCCTGCCGGGGCGTTTTTCTTTGACACTCAGATACATCGTGCGCCCGTTGTGCAGCAGCATCAGCACATCGCCGCGTTTGAGCTTTTGCGCGGCGAGCAGCCCGTCCAGCCAGGCGTCGTCCTTGCCCAGGGCCTTGAGCGTATCGCGGTACAAATGCCCGCCGATGAGCACCGGCAGCATCGGCGGCGGCATGCCCGGCGCGGGGGCGGGGGCCACGCTCAGGGTGCCGTTCGTCTCGATCACGGCCCAGGCGGCGTCGCGTGGGTCGAAGATATCCCGGCCGCGCAGCGCCTCGGCCAGGTCCGCCGCCGAGATGCGCAGGTAGGAAAGCGCCCGCTCGTCGACCCTGCCGCCGCGCACGACGGTGACCGGCTTGCCGAACAAAAGCTGCGCATAGCGCGGGAAATAAAAGGTGAGCGAGGAGTTCAGGATCTCCAGCGCCGCGATGAGGAAGATGGCGGTCAGGCTGGCGAGCAGCGGCAGGTCGGGCTCCTCGATGCAGATGGAGGCGACGTTGGAGATGAGCAGGGCGGTCACGAGCTCGGCGGGCTGCAATTCACCGAGCTGGCGCTTGCCCATCAGCCGCATCGCCGCGATGACCGCAAAATACACGAGCACCGTGCGCAGCAGCGCCGTCATCATAAAAACCGCCCCTTTCCGCCCCGCCCCTGTTTGCTGCGCCGTCCGCCTGTCCAAACTGTCGGCAGGAGGGGAGCGCCATGCAAACACAGCCGCTCGCGCGGGAGTTGAAAACCAATTTAAAGATGCTGCAACAGCAGTTTGGGCAGTCGGCGGATTTTTATGCAAAGCCGATGCGCCTTGGCGGCACGGCGGCGGCGCTCGTGCTGTTCTCGGGGCTCTCCTCGCCGGAAAAATTCACCGTGATGGTGCTGGACGTGCTCAAAAACACGCAGGAGATGCCCGGGGATGGCGCCGCGATGGCCCGCTGGCTGCTGCAAAACGCCCCTGTGCCGGCGGAGCCGCAGCCCATCACCGAGTGGCCGGATCTCGTGCAGAAGCTCGGCGGCGGGATGGCGGTGCTGCTTTTGGACGGCAGCGGGCAGGCCGTCGCGTTTTCCACGCAGGAGATGCCGCAGCGCGGCGTCGGCACGCCGCAGAGCGAGGGCGACATCCGCGGCCCGCAGGAGGCCTTTACCGAGACGCTGCGCCAGAACGTCGCCCTGCTGCGCCGCCAGTTCCGCACCGGCACGCTCGTGGCCGAGATCCTCACCGCCGAGACCCGCGCGGCCACCGAGTACGCCGTTTTGTATGACCGCGCCCTTGCCCCCGCCGATACGGTGGCGGCGCTCAAAAAGCGGCTGGCCGCGGTGCGCATCCCCGTGCTTTTGGACAGCGCCTACTTCGCCTCGTTCTTAAAGCGGGACAAGCTCAATCTGTTCCCGGCTGCCGCCTACACCGAGCGCCCCGCCGTCGCCTGCGCGCGCCTGTGCGAGGGCAAGATCGTCGTGCTGGTCGCCGGCAGCCCGCAGGCGATGGTGGTGCCCGGCTTTTTCGCCGAGCATTTTGAGACCCTCGATGATTATTCCTCCGGCGCGGTGTTCGCCGGATTGATCCGGCTGCTCAAATATCTGGCGTTTTTGCTGGCGGTGTTCGGCCCGGGGCTGTATGTGATGGCGGTCGCCTTTGCGCCCGAGATCATCCCCGTGCGGCTGCTGGCCAAGCTCGCGCAGGCGGAGCGGGCCACGCCCCTGCCGCCGGTGCTCGAAATGCTGGCGGTGACGCTGCTGCTGGAGATCGTGCGGGAGGCCGGCCTGCGGGCGCCGCAGTCCATCGGGCACACGGTCAGCCTGGTCGGGGCGCTCATCATCGGGCAGACGGCGGTCGATGCCGGCATCGTCAGCGTGCCGGTGCTCACCATGGCGGCGGCTGCCACCATCGCCACGCTGGCCGTGCCGGGGCTGTACGAACAGTCCATCCTGTTCCGCTTCGCCGTCATCGTGCTGGCCGGCTGCTTCGGCGTGCCGGGCCTTGCCTGCGGGGCGCTCATCATCCTGGCCATGGCCTGCGGCAGCGAGCCGTTCGGCTACGATTACCTCTACCCGCTCATGCCGCCCGGCAAGGCGGCCTGGCGGGACGGCTTCGTGCGCAGCATCTGGCAGCGCCTTTCACAAGCGGGGGAGGTGCTCAGCCGCCATGGATGACCGTGAAGCCGCCGCGCCCGGCCTGTTCGCCGCGCTGCTGGCAGGCCTGCTTTTGAATCTTCTGCTGGCGCGCCAGACCGGCTACCGCGCGCGGGAGGGCTGGCTCGCGGCGCCGCTCTCGGTCGCCGTGCTCACCGCCGCCGGCTGGATGTTCGCCCGCTGCTGGCGGGCGGGGCAGAACGCGCTGTACCGCGCGCTGTTTACGGCGCTGCTGGCGGCGAGCTCGGTGCTCGAGCTGCTCCGGCTCTGGCAGCTGGCCGGTACGCTCTATCCCGGCACCGTCACGCTGGCCGCCGTGTGCATCACGGTGCTGCTGCCGGTGATCTACCTGCGGCGCCTCTCCGCCATCGCGCAGACGGCCAACGTGCTGCTCTGCCTCTTGGTTGGCGCCACGGCGGTGATGCTGCTCTCGGTGGCGGGGCGGCTGCACGTCACCAATTTGCAGGCCGTGCCGCTCGGCGCGGTCGACCTCGGAAAGGCATTCTGGGCGCAGTGGACGCTCTACCCCGAGCTGCTGCTGCCGGCGCTCTGGCCGCGGCGGGCGGGGCACGGCGGGCGGGCGCCGCTGCGGCTGGCCGCCG
>CANRBN010000109.1 GCA_947628865.1 uncultured Gemmiger sp. | reverse complement strand
ACGAGACCACCGTCTCCCCGCTGGTCAACACGCTGGACTACAACCAGTGGAACATCAAAAACCCCGAAAACTACGGCGTGTCCTACCGCGTCAAACGCACCAACTGGAACGGCAGCTCGCTCGACAGCGTCCACCGCGAGTTCTTCAGCGGCGACAAGCTGGACGCCTACCTCACGAGCAGCGGCGTCGACACCCAGCGCGACTACAACACCGGCACGTTCTTTAACTTTGTGGATTACCGCAGCGAGAACCCCGTGCGCGATCTCGCCACCGGCCCGGACGCCGCCTACACCACCTCCTACGGGCCGGTGGTCAGCAACGGCACCTATGCCGAGATCACCCACAACGAGAACCAGGATTTCCGCACCCGCTTCTTCTACAACAGCGCCACCAACACCTACGATATGGAGCAGTGGTATGACAGCGGCTACTACGGCGGCAACCAGTGGCTGCGCACCATGGACGCGGCCAACAACACCCAGCTCACCTTTACCAACCTTGTGATCCTCTTTACCCAGATCGACAACTACCCCGGCACCGCGGAAAAGGGCGGCCTCAAGCGCGTGGATTACCTCAGCGGCGGCGTGGGCTACTATTTCTACGGCGGCAAGTGCGAGCGCATCTACTGGGAGAAGGGCAACCCCTACGATATGCTGAGCCTGTATTATCTGGACGCGGACGGCGCCAACAGCCACATCCCGCTGGAGGTCAACATCGGCAAGACCTATCTCTCGGTCGTCGACCTGGACTGCTATGATATGTTCGCCGCCAAATCCCTCGGCGCCGAGGCCGGCCAGGGCGTCACGCCCGCCTCCCGCAGCAATGTAGGCGGCGGCACCACGCTGCGCGGCGCCGCCGCCCCGGCGGAGACCGCCCCCACCGTTCCCGCCATCACCGCCGATACCAACGACGGCGCCGATGTCATCGCCCCCAGCGATGCCGCCCCGCAGGACACGGCGACCGCCCCGCAGGAGGAGCACTTCCACAACTATGGCCCGGACGGGAAATGCCTGGAGTGCGGCGCCTACAACCCGGATTTTGACACGACACAGCACACAGCCGGCTGAGCGCGGGGCGCCTTGCCCGAAGCACGGCCCTTTACCGGCCTGAGGATGCGCCCCCGCGCGGGGGCGCATCGGCTTGCCGGCACAGCTTTCCGAACGAGGTATACGGTATGAAACGCATCCCTGCACTGGTTTTGGCCGCGGCGCTGGCTCTCGGCGTGGCGGGCTGCGCACAGGGCGGTCAGGCGGAGCCCACGGCATCCCCCGCGCCGACCGTGGAGCCCGCCCCCACGCCGACCGCCGAGCCCACCCCCGAGCCGCTTTTGGGCGACCCGCTGACCGGCCTTGGCAGCGAGGATTTTTCCGGCATCCGCCCCGTGGCCGTCACGCTGCGCACCGGCGAGGGCAGCGCCCCCTGGCGGGGCCTGGCCGAGGCCGATGTGCTGCTGGCCGGCGTGAGCGAGGGCTATACCGCCATGCTCACGGCCCTTTACCCCGGGCCGGACAGCGTGCCCGCCGTGGGGCCGGTCGGCCCTGCGCGCGACCTGACGCTGCAGATGGCGCTGCCGCTCAACGCGATCCCCGTACACATCGACAAAAACATCTATGCGGCCAACCTGCTGAACCTGCTCGCCCTGCGCGATGTGGACGGCTACCATGTCGGCAAGGTGGCTTTCGCGCACGACGATGCGCGCCGCGCCGCCGGCTCGCGCGAGGAGGACTGCTGGTACACCGACGGCGCGCTCATCCGCGCCGGGCTGGCGCAGTACGGCGCCGAGGCCGCCGGCCCCACCCAACCGCTGTTCGCCTTTGGGGCGCGCCCCGCGCCCGCCGCGCAAAACGCCGTGGATCTGACCGTGACGTTCTCGGGCACGGACGCACACCGCCTTGTGTATGACACCGCGTCCGGCACCTACGTTTTCTGCGCTGCCGACGGCACGCCGCGCGCCGACGACGGCGGCGCCGTGCCGACCTTTGCGAACGTGTTCGTGCTCTATGCCGCGAGCGGCATCAAGGACAACACCTACACCCGCGAATATGACCTTTCGGGCGGCGCCGGCCTGTACCTGACCGGCGGCGCCTGGGAGCCCATCCGCTGGACAAAGGGCGACGCCACCGCGCCGCTCACGCTCGCCGACGCGCAGGGCGAGACGCTCACGGTCGCCCCCGGCAAGAGCTACATCGCCGTCTGGGGCGGCTACTACGGCCAGAAGCTCGCGCTGCTGGCCGCCGACGGCAGCGAGCAGGCGCTGCCGGAAAAGCCCGCCCTGCTCGAGAGCGGCATCCCGGACGAGGCCGCCGCTGCCGCCGAGGAGGCATACCGCAAGGAGCACGATGTCCTCGACGCCTGGGCCGCGCTGGACGCCGCCAACGCCGAGCTGGCCGACGCGCAGCAGCTTTGGCAGCAGGCGCAGAGCGCCGGCAACGCGACCGACAGCGACAATGCCGCCTATCTGATGGCGCTGGCCCAGCAGCATGTCGACGAGGCAAGGGCCGCGCTGCAGGGCCTGGGCCTTGACCCGGACGCCGGGCGTGACCAGCAGCCCGCGGCCTAGCTTGCTGAAAGAAAAGAATCCTCCGCCGCCCCAACGGGGCGGCGGAGGATTCAGCAGACTGTCGAAAAACCATAAGCAAGCATCTCCCTGCGGCGGCCTGAGGGCAGGCCGCCCTACGTTTGCAACGAAGATGCAATAGATTTGAGACCGTAGGGCGGGGTCCCCTGACCCCGCCGGGATTTAGTGGGCTCTTTTTTGACACGCTGCAAAAGAGATTCACGGCTGCTTGACGTAGTCGCGCACGAGCGCCTGCAACAGATCGTCGCGGTCGATGCGGCGGATCAGCGCGCGGGCGTTTTTGTAGGTGGTGATGTAGGTCGGGTCTTCGGAAAGGATGTACCCGACGAGTTGGTTGATGGGGTTGTACCCCTTTTCCTCCAGGGCGCTGTAGACCTGCAGCACGGTCTGGCGGATCTCAAGGTCTTTTTCGTCACGGATGGAAAAAATCGCGGTCGGCTCGGAAATGGCCATGGCCCTGCCCCCTTTGTATCGTGTTCCGGCCAAAGGCCGGCGGTCTTGGTGCGTTAAGGGTATTGTACCCCATCTGCGTTGTTTTTTCAAGGGCCAATGGGCCCGATTTGGCGCGCAGAACAAAATAAATCCCATATTTTTCCATCATCGGGCCGTCTTTTGGGCCCCGCGCCGGGGCGGCGCTCTCAGGCGGCCTTGAACAGCTGCGGCGCGGCCTTATACAGCAGCCCGGCGCCCAGCGCGGTGAGCACGGCCTCCGGCAGCATGTAGCTGCCGTTGTAGATCAGGCTGTACACCCAGACATTGAGCCCGACGGCCCACTCGTAGCTGTCCTGGTAGCTGCCCCACAGCCAGGCGCCGGAGATCCAGCTGCACACAAAGCGCAAAAAGCACACCGCGATGACGCCCACCAAGACGCCGGCCAGCCGGTTCTTGAACGGCTTGGCGAACACGCAGGCGGCGCCCAGCACCATAAAGGCCAGCACATAGTCCAGCAGCACCACGCCGATGAAGGCGGTCACGGTGCCGGCGGGCGGGGCGTAAAAGCCGGTGAGCATCTGCAAAAGGCTGTTGGCAAAGCCGGTCAAAAGCCCCCAGGCAAGGCCGTGGCGGTAGCTGACCAGGATGAACGGCAGCATCGACAGCAGCGTCACCGAGCCGCCGTAGGGCATCTCGAAGATCTTGATCTGCGCGAGCACCGTGCCGACGGCGATCATCAGGGCACACTCAACGAGGGTGCGGGTCTTGGAAACGGATGTGGTCATAGGGGAACGCTCCTTGTACAAAATAGTCCATAAAAACGAGGAAGCGCGCCCACATGGCTGCGGGCGCGCAAGCGTTGCGTTTGTCCGCCGCGAGCGCGGCGGCTTTGGCAAAACTCCCTACGCCGGCATTACCCGGATCAGGTTTCAAGGTGACCTGGAGCTGCGTTTTGCCCCAATCTCAGCCGAGGATGCCCCCAGCGCCCCTGTTTTTATGTCCGCTGCCAGTATAGCGCGCCGCGCGCTTCCCGTCAAGCCCCGGCGGGCCCGCCGGACGAAATTTGGCGGCTCCCGGCGATTCATGTCGAACGATTGGGCGTTTCCAAATATTGACAATTTTGGCAAAAAATCGTATACTTACCCCAAGAAGTTGCAGATGCGCCGCCGCGAAACTGCCATATTTTGCGTTTTTTGGCGCTCCACGGAGGGAATATCAGATGAAATCGACCGGGATCACACGCCGCATCGACGAGATGGGCCGCTTCGTGCTGCCCATGGAGCTGCGCAAGGCGTACGGCATCACGAGCGAGACGCCGCTCGAGATCTTTACCGAGGGCGACACCATCCTGCTGCGGCGCTACCAGCCGGCGGGCAGCTGCAGCCTCTGCGGCGAGATCAGCGCCGACGCCGTCACGTTCCACGGCAAAACGGTGTGCGGCAGCTGCCGGCGGGCGCTGGGCCGGATGTAACGCCGCGCAAAAACAAGCGCCCCGCGCGGCGCGCGGGGCGAAACGGCGGGGCGGGGGCGGTCACTCGCCCTTGGGGCGCAGGCCGCGGATGACCTCCTCGGTGTTTTTGATGAGGTTGAACAGGCTGGTCGCGTGGCGCGGATAGTCCTTTGAGAGGCTCTCGGTGTTCATGCCGAGCGCGGCGGGGTCAAAATCGCCGCGCTCCCCGCCCTGCAGCGCGGCGCGCAGGTCGCCCTCGGTCAGGCTCTGGGCGGCGGCCGCGTGGTTTTCCCACGCGGAGGGGCTCACGCGGAACAGGCTGGCCACGTTTTTGGGCGCCGCCTGGTAGAGGTGGCGGAACATCCGGTACACCGCCAGCATCAAATACTCGCTCACGGCGGTGGTCACGCGCTTGTCGCGGCAGGTCTCGAGCTTGTCATACAAGATGTCCAGCGAATTGCTGATGAGCTTTTTGTACATCGTGGGCAGCACGCTGCCGCGGTAGCGCCCGGCCGTGTTGGCATCGTCGGGCAGCTCCTCGACCGTGATGGTCTGGCCGCTGCGCTCGGCACTGCGGCCCAGCAGGTAGTCACAGCTGACGTTGTAATAGTCCGCCACCTGCACGACAAAGGCCAGGCTGCACTCCCGGATGCCCTTTTCATAGTGCGAAAGCTGGGCCTGGCTGATGCCCAGGTCCTGTGCGACTTGCTTTTGGGTGATCCCACGCTCCTTGCGCAGAAGCGTGATCACACGGTTGAATTCGATCGCCATCTTCGCTTTCGTCCTTTGCTTGGCTTGACACTTTGTAAATTATAGCGGCAAAAAAACGCTTTGTAAATACAAAAACCGACCACTTTTTTGCGCTGACTTTTGGCATTTTGCCGAAGCCGCGGCCCGGCAACTAGGGGTTGTTGCCGCGGCAGTTTACAATGCGTAAATATAGTGCCCAAAAAATGGAACGCCTGTCAGAAATTTCCGCGCTGTTACCAAATTGTAATCATTTTGGGCGCATGGGGAGGGCAACGCCGGTGAATTATACAAAACTGCATCTTTTGCGCCACGGGCTCACGCAGGGCAACCTGGAGGGGCGCTACATCGGCAGCGGCAGCGACCTGCCGCTGTGTGAGGCGGGCGCCGCGCAGCTGCGGGCGCTGAAGGAGCGCTTTGCCTACCCGCCGGCGGAGGTGGTGTTCGTATCGCCGCTGCTGCGCGCGCGCCAGACCGCCGAGATCCTGTACCCGGGCGTGCGCACCATCGCGCTCGAGGATCTGCGGGAGATGCATTTCGGCGTGTTCGAGGGGCGCACCGCCGCGGAGCTGGCCGCCGACCCGGCCTTTGCCGCCTGGCTGGATCCGGCCAGCGACGCCGTGCCCGCCGGCGCCGAGCCGCGCGCGGATTTTGCCCGCCGCACCGACGCGCTGCTCATGAAGCTGTTCGAGTTTTTGCTGCGCAGCCATATCGGGCAGGCGGCGTGCGTCACGCACGGCGGCGTCATCATGAACATGCTGGCCCGCCACGCGCTGCCCCAGCGCCCGCCGGAGCAGTGGATGACCGACCCCGGCGCCGGCTACAGCCTGCGCTGCGACGCGCAGATGTGGATGCGCGACCAGCTTGCCGAGGCCTACGATGTGGCGCCTGTCGGCTATCTGGACGAGGCGGCGGGCACAGTTTGAGACCGTAGGGCGGGGCCCTCCGGCCCCGCCGCGGCGTGTCGAGCTCCTCGACACTCTGCAAAAGAGGGGTTCGGCTACGCTGGCTGCGCCAGACCGCCTGCACCCCTCTCTTGGACACACCCCGTCGCAAAAAATGCCGTTTTCATGCCTAAAGGCGACTCGAACGGCAT
>CANRBN010000108.1 GCA_947628865.1 uncultured Gemmiger sp. | reverse complement strand
CCGCGCTGCGCGCCGTGCGCGCGGCGCTCGAGCGGGCCGGCTGCCCCGACGCCGGCTACGATGCCGCCCGCCTTGTGCAGGCCGCGCTGGGCACCGACGCCGACCCGCGCCTGTGGGCCTCCCCGCTCACCCCGGCGCAGCGCGAACGCCTGGCCGCGCTCACCGCGCGGCGCGCCGCGCGCGAGCCGCTGCAATACATCCTCGGGCAGTGCGGGTTCATGGGGCTGACGCTCGCCGTCGGCCCCGGCGTGCTCTGCCCCCGGCCGGACAGCGAGACCGTCGCCGAGACCGCCATCGCCCTGCTGCGGGGCGTGCCGGCGCCCACCGTGCTCGACCTCTGCGCCGGCAGCGGCTGCCTGGGGCTCGCCGTGCAGCGATTCCTGCCCAAGGCCTCGGTCACCTGCGTCGAAAAAGACCCCGCGGCGTTTCGCTGGCTCGCAGAGAACACGGCCCGCACGCCGGTGCGCTGCGTGCAGGCGGATGTCCTTTCCTGGCACCGCGCGCTGCCTGCGGACGGCGTCGACCTGATCCTGTGCAACCCGCCCTACCTGACCGCCGCCGAGCTCGCCGCCCGCATGCCGGAGACCGCGGCGGAGCCCGCCGCCGCGCTGGACGGCGGGGCGGACGGGCTGGATTTTTACCGCGCGCTTTTGCAAAGCTGGCAGCGCCCGCTGCGCCCCGGCGGCTGGCTGGTGCTGGAGATCGGCGCCGCGCAGGCGCAGGCCGTGTGCGCGCTGGCCGCCCAAAACGGCTGGCAGGGCATCGCCTGCCGGCGGGACCTTGCCGGGCATGACCGCGCGGTCACGGCCCAAAAGCCGCCGCGGGGCGCAAAAACCGCCGGATAGTCCGCTTTATCGGCCCCAAAACCGGGATTATTTTACAACAAATGGTTGTAAAATGGCATCGGCGGGTGTATAATAAGGTCGAAAACCAAAACACTCCCCGCGGGGAGAGCAAGGAGAACACTATGGCAGCGAAGAAAGAAGCGGGCAAGGGCGCCGCCCCTGCCGGCGATAAAAAGGCCGCGCTGGAGACGGCGCTGGCGCAGATCGAAAAGCAGTTCGGCAAGGGCGCCGTGATGAAGCTGGGCGCCAACGTCACCATGCAGGTGGACGCCATCTCCACCGGCAGCCTGGGCCTTGACCTGGCGCTGGGCATCGGCGGTGTGCCGCGCGGGCGCATCGTCGAGATCTACGGCCCGGAATCCTCCGGCAAAACGACGCTGGCGCTGCAGATTTTGGCCGAGGCGCAGAAGAACGGCGGCGAGGTCGCCTTCATCGACGTCGAGCACGCGCTCGACCCCACTTACGCCCGGGCGCTCGGCGTCGACATCGACAGCCTGCTCGTCAGCCAGCCGGACACCGGCGAACAGGCGATGGAGATCTGTGAGGCGCTCGTGCGCTCCGGCGCCATCGACGCCATCATCATCGACTCGGTCGCCGCCATGGTGCCGCGCGCCGAGATCGAGGGCGAGATGGGCGACAGCCACGTCGGCCTGCACGCCCGCCTGATGAGCCAGGCGCTGCGCAAGCTCACCGGCATCATCGGCAAGACCAACACCGTGTGCATCTTCATCAACCAGCTGCGCGAGAAGGTCGGCATCGTGTACGGCAACCCCGAGGTCACCACCGGCGGGCGCGCGCTCAAGTACTATTCCTCGGTGCGCATCGACGTGCGCCGCATCGAGGGCCTCAAGGATGCCAACGGCGGCTTCATCGGCAACCGCACCCGCGCCAAGATCGTCAAGAACAAGGTCGCCCCGCCGTTCCGCGAGGCGGAGTTCGACATCATGTTCGGCGAGGGCATCTCCAAGACCGGCGAGATCCTCGACCTCGGCGTGCGCCTGGGCGTCGTGCAAAAGAGCGGCGCCTGGTTCAACTACGGCGATATCCGCCTCGGCCAGGGGCGCGACAACGCCAAGCTCTACCTGCAGGAGCATCCCGAGCTCGGCGCCGAGATCGAAAAGATCATCCGCGACAATGCCGAGCGCCTCATCTCGGCGGGCAAAAAGGGCACCGTCAAGCCGCTGACCGCCGAGGAGCTGGCCGGCCTGACGCCGGTCGCCCCCGCCGCGGCGCCCGCGGCCCCGGCCATGCCCGCCACCACCGGCAGCGAGATGGATCTTGACATCATGGTCGACGACTGATGCCGCGCCTGACGCAGGTCAAACAGACAAAAAAAGGCCGCATGGCGCTGTTTTTGGACGGCGAGTTCGCGTTCTCGCTGGCGCCGGAGGCGTTCGCCGACGCGGCGCTGCACACCGGCGACGAGCTCACCGATGCCGAGGTCGGGCGCCTGCGCGCCGGGAGCGACGCCCGCCGCGCGCTGGACAAGGCGATGGACTATCTCTCGCTGCGCGACCACGCATCGGGCGAGCTGTACCAAAAGCTCTGCCGCACCTTTGACCCCGACACCGCCGCCGCTGCCGTGCGCCGCGCCGGCGAGCTGGGCCTGCTCGATGACGAAGGCGTGGCCCGCCGCCGCGCGGTCGAGCTGCACGCGAAGCACAAGTCCCGGCGCGAGATCCTGCGTGACCTCGCCGCCAAGGGCATCGACCGCGAGGCGGCGTCCGCCGCGGTCGAGGCGCTCGACGCCGCCGGCGCGGGGGAAGACCCCGAGCTCTGCGCCGCGCGCGCGCTCGTGCAAAAGCAATACGCCCGCAAGCTGGCCCAGGGCCGGCGCGAGCAGGTCGCCGCGGCGCTGGCGCGCCGCGGCTTTGGCCATGCCGTGATCCAAGCGGCGCTGCGGGAAGCACAGGAAACAGAGGAGGCCGAAAACCCGTGAACATCGCCATCGTCTCGCTCGGCTGCCCCAAAAACCAGGTCGACGCCGACGTGTTCTGCCACGCGCTGCTCAAGGCGGGCCACACGACCGTGGCCGACCCGGCTGCCGCGGACGTCATCATCGTCAACACCTGCGGCTTTATCGAGAGCGCCAAATCCGAGGCCATCGAGAACATTTTGCTCGCCTGCTCGTACAAGGAACAGAACCCGGCGCTCAAGGTGCTCGTCACCGGGTGCCTCGCCGAGCGCTACAAGGCCGAGCTCGCCCGGGAAATGCCCGAGGTCGATGCCGTCGTCGGCCTTGGCTCCAACGCGGCACTGCCGGCCATCGTCGCGCGGCTCACCGCCGGCGGCGAGCGCCTTGAGAGCTACGGCCCCAAGGCGGCGCTGGCGCTGGGCGGTGCGCGCGTCATCTCAACGCCGCGCCACTACGCGTACTTAAAGGTGGCCGAGGGCTGCTCCAACCGCTGCCACTACTGCGCCATCCCGCTCATCCGCGGGCCGCTGCGCAGCCGCCCGCTCGAGGACTGCGTGGCCGAGGCAAAATGGCTCGCCGACGAGGGCGTCAGGGAGCTCATCCTCGTCGCGCAGGATCCCACCGCCTACGGCGAGGACACCGGCGAGCCCGGCAAGATCTGCGCGCTGCTGGACGCGCTCGATCAGATCGACGGCATCGCGTGGGTGCGCATCCTGTACGCCTACCCCGAGCGCATCACCGACGATTTTATCGCCGCGATGGCGCGCAGCAAAAAGGTGGTGCCGTATCTCGACCTGCCCATCCAGCACTGCTCGGATGCCGTGCTGAGGGCGATGAACCGCCGCGGCACCCGCGCCGACATCGAAAGCGCCATCGCCCGCCTGCGCGCCGCCATCCCCGGCATCACGCTGCGCACCACGCTGCTCACCGGCTTCCCCGGCGAGACCGAGGAGCAGTACGCCGAGCTGTGCGATTTCGTCAAGACCATGCGCTTTGACCGCCTCGGCTGCTTTGCCTACTCGCCCGAGGAGGGCACCGTGGCCGCCGGCATGGACGGCCAGCTCGACGAGGCGACCAGGCAGCGCCGCGCCGACGGCATCATGGAATTGCAGGCGCGCATCAGCGCCGGGCTGCAGGCGGCCAGGGTGGGGCAGACGCTCCGCTGCATCTGCGACGGCCTTGACGAGGACAGCGGCATGTACCTGCTGCGCTCGGCGGGCGACTGCCCCGAGATCGACGGCAACGTCCTGACGCCCGGCGACACACCGCTCGAGACCGGCGCGTTTTACGATGTCAAGATCACCGACGCCGATACCTACGACCTGTACGGCTACGCCCTTTTGCACCCAAGGAGGAGCTGTGATGAATCTGCCCAATAAATTGACGCTGTTGCGTGTTTTCCTTGTGCCCGTCTTCATGGTGTTTGCCGCCTTGTGCCAGATGCAGGCCGATCACCACGACCAGACGATGGCGCTTTTGGCCGGCCTTGTGTTCGCCGCCGCCAGCTTTACCGATTTCCTCGACGGGTATCTGGCGCGCAAGCACCATCTCGTCACCGATTTCGGCAAATTCATGGATCCGCTGGCCGACAAGATGCTCACCACCGCGGCGTTCATCTACATGGTGGTCGACTGCGCCTGCCATCCGGTGGTGCTGGCGGTCGTCCTGTTCCGGGAGTTCGCCGTGGCCGGCGTGCGCATGGTGGCCGCCGAGCGCGGCACCGTCATCGCCGCGAACATCTGGGGCAAGGTCAAGACGGTCTTACAGATGCTCACCATCCTTGTCTACTATTTCGGCGCCGCATGCTTCAACAGCCTGGCCTTCGCGCCGGTGCTGGCGGCCACGATGGCGCTGTGCTGGGCGGTGGCCGCGGTCACGCTGCTCTCCGGCGGCATCTACCTGTGGCAGAACCGCCAGTGCTTCATAAAGGCAAAATGACGCCCGTTTCCGCCGCGATGCCCCTTGCCAAGCCGCCCTCGGGCGGCTATAATGTTATCGGTCGATCCCCCCACGTCATAAGGAGCGTGCCGTATGCAGATCTTCAACACCATGACCCGCCAAAAAGAGGAATTCATCCCCCAAACGCCGGGGGAGTACCGCATCTACGTCTGCGGGCCGACGGTCTACAACTTTGTCCACATCGGCAACGCGAGGCCGATGGTCGTGTTCGATACCCTGCGCCGATACCTTGAATACCGCGGCAACAGGGTGATCTTCGTCTCCAACATCACCGATATCGACGACAAGCTCATCCAGAAGGCCAAGGAGGAGGGCACCTCGATGGCCGAGGTCGCCCGCCGGTACGAGGCCGAGTATATCAAGGACAGCGAGGGCCTCAACGTCAAGGCGCCCACCGTGCGCCCGCGCGCGACCGAGCACATCGCCGAGATCCAGGCCATCGTCGTCGACCTCATCGAAAAGCACCACGCCTATGTGGCCAAAAACGGCGATGTCTATTTCCGCGTCCGTTCCGACCCCGGCTACGGCAAGCTGAGCCATCTCAACCTCGACGACCTCGAGAGCGGCAACCGCACGCTGCGCGCGCAGATGGACGACGATCTCAAGGAAGACCCCGCCGATTTCGCGGTCTGGAAGGCCGCCAAGCCCGGCGAGCCCAGCTGGCCAAGCCCCTGGGGCCCCGGGCGCCCCGGCTGGCACATCGAGTGCAGCGCCATGGCGCGCACCCATCTCGGCCCCACCATCGACCTGCACGCCGGCGGGCAGGACCTCATCTTCCCCCACCATGAGAACGAGATCGCCCAGAGCGAGTGCGCCAACGGCTGCACCTTTGCGCGGTACTGGATGCACAACGGCTTTTTGAACATCGACAACCAGAAGATGTCCAAGAGCGCGGGCAACTTTTTCACCATCCGCGATGTGGCGCAAAGGTACGGCTACGAGCCCATCCGCTACTTCCTGCTCACCGCCGGCTACCGCATGCCGCTCAACTACACCGTCGAGCTCATCGAGAGCTGCAAAAACGCGCTGGAGCGCCTGTACACCTGCCGCGAGAACCTGGATTTCAGCCTCGCGCACGCGCCGGAACAGGGCGAGAACGACGCCGCGCTCGCCGCCGCCGGCGAAAAGGCGCGCGGGAAGTTCATCGCCGCGATGGACGACGACCTCAACACCCCCGACGCGCTGGCCGCGCTGTTCGACCTCGTCAAGGACATCAACACCCTCGCCCCCGCCGCCGGCAAGGCGGCGCTCGGGCAGGCGGCCGCCGTGTTCGACGAGCTCACCGGCGTGCTGGGGCTGCTCTATGGCCGCCAAAAGGACGAGATCCCGCCCGAGGTGACGGCCCTCGTCGAGGAGCGCGCCGCCGCCAAGGCCGCGAAGGACTGGCCCAAGGCCGATGCCATCCGCGAACAGCTCACCGCGCTGGGCTGGGCCGTCAAGGACACGAAAGACGGCCCGCAGCTTTCGAGGCTGTAAAACCGCAGACCGGGGCGGCGATCAGCGTGTCGAGTTCCTCGACACGCTGCAAAAGAGGGGCTTTGCGCACGGCGGGCCATGCCCGCCGCCTGCCAAAATATTTTGCCAAAAATA
>CANRBN010000107.1 GCA_947628865.1 uncultured Gemmiger sp. | reverse complement strand
TGCCGCCGTATTTGATGACGACGGTCTTGCCGTGGTATTTTTGGATGTAGGGCGTCGCCTCGGAAAAGAGCAGCGCCATCTCCTCGTTTTTCATCGTGTTCCCCCGCTATGCTACCCGTTGGGAAAAACTGCCGGGAGGGCGTCAACGCCCGCCCTGCCGTGTCCTTTGCCGGCTTGTCGCCTCTCAGGTCCTGTAATCCCCGTTGATCCTGACATAGTCATAGGTCAGATCGCACCCCCACGCCTTGGCCGTAGCGCCGCCGAGGCCCAGGTCGATGCGGATGTCGATCTCCTTTTCCCGCAGGATGCGGGCGGCCTGCTCCTCGCTGTAGGGGTGGTGGGCGGCGTTCTCGCACACATAGACCTCGCCGGCCGCGCTGGCGAGCCATACGCGCGTGCGGCTGATGTCGAAATCGCCGGGCGTGTAGCCGATGGCGCACAGGATGCGCCCCCAGTTGGCGTCGGCGCCGAACATCGCGGCCTTGAACAGGCTCGAGCTGATCACGCTGCGCGCCACGGCGCGCGCCGTCTGGATGTCGGGCGCGCCGTTCACCGTGCATTCCAGCAGCTTGGTGGCGCCCTCGCCGTCGCCGGCCAGCTCGCGGCACATCGCCTCGGCCACCTCGGTCAGGGCGGCGGTGAACGTGGCATGGTCCTGCGTGCCGGGGGCAAGCGGCGCGTTGCCCGCAAGGCCCGAGGCCAGCAGCAGCACGGTATCGTTGGTGGAGGTATCGCCGTCGACCGAGATCTGGTTGAACGTGGCGGGCACGACATCGCTCAGGATGCCCTGCAAAACCTCCGGCGCGACGGCGGCGTCGGTGGTGAGGAACAGCAGCATGGTGGCCATGTTGGGGTGGATCATGCCGGAGCCCTTGGCGATGGCGCCGATGCGGCAGCGCTTGCCGGAAAGCGTGAATTCCACCGCGGCCTGCTTGGGGTGGGTATCGGTGGTCATGATGGCCTCGGCGGCGGCGAGGCTGCCGGCGGGCGAATGGTCGAGCGCGGCGGCCGCCGCCGGGATGCCGCGCTCGAAGGGCGCGAGCTCCATCGCCTGCCCGATGACGCCGGTGGAGGAGGGCAGGATATCCGCCTTGGGCACTCCGAGCGCCGCGGCGGCCAGCTCGCAGGTGGCCAGCGCCAGCTCGCGCCCGCCGGGCGCGCAGGTGTTGGCGTTGCCGCTGTTGACGAGCACCGCCTGCGCGTAGCCGTCGGCGATGTGCGCGCGGTCGATGTCGATGGGGTGGCCGTGCACCTTGTTCGTGGTGTAGCAGGCGGCCGCCGAGCAGCGCACATCGGCCTTGATGATGGCAAGGTCTTTTTTGTCATGGTTGTGCCGGATGCCGCAGTGCACGCCGGCAGCCGCGAAGCCCCTGGGCGCGCAGACGCCGCCGGGAACGGAGGTAAAAGCCATGAAGATTTCCTCTTTCCTCATATTTACAATCGCAGGCCCGTCTCCTCGGGCAGGCCGAGCATCAGGTTCAGGTTCTGGACGGCGGCGCCGGAAGCGCCCTTGCCGAGGTTGTCGAACAGCGCCGTGACGGTGGTGCGGTCATCGTGGCCGCAGACGTAGAGCACAAGGCTGTCGCGCCCGGCCATGGCGTTCGCGTACAGCGACGGCACGGCGTCGAATCCCGCCACGCGCACGATCCGCTGCCCGGCGTAGTGATCCGTCAGGCATTGCCAGACGGCCCTGGCATCGAGCCCCGGCAGCGGCACGGTCGTCGCCATGCCCTCGCGGTAATCGTCGACGACGGGCACGAACACCGGCGGCTCGTCCAGCCCGCAGAGCATCTGCATCTCGGGCAGGTGCTTGTGCTGTTGGCGCAGGCCGTAGGACGAGGGGGCGAACAGCTCGTCGGTTTTTTCGCCCTCATACTGCGCGATCATCTTTTTGCCGCCGCCGGAGTAGCCGGTCAGCGAAAAGCAGCTGACCTGTGCGCTTTTGGGCAGCAGCCCGGCGGCGGTGAGCGGCGCCGCGATGCTGATAAAGCCGGTGGCGTGGCAGCCGGGGTTCGCCACGCGCCTGGCGCCGGCGATGGCCGCGCGCTGCGCCGCCGAGAGCTCCGGCAGGCCGTACACCCAGCCGGGCGCCGTGCGGTGCGCGGTGGAGGCGTCGATGATGCGGGTGGCCGGGTTTTGCACGAGGGCCGCGGCCTCGCGCGCGGCGGCGTCCGGCAGGCACAGAAACACGATGTCGGCCTCGTTGAGCCGGTCTTCGCGCGCCGCGGGGTCTTTGCGGCGCGCCGCGTCCAGTGTGAGCAGCGTGATGTCCCGCCGCGCGGCGAGCCGGTCATAGATCTGCAGGCCGGTGGTGCCGGCGGAACCGTCGATGAAAACCTTTGGCATCCAATCTCTCCCGTCGCCGCTGGCCGGGCGCAGGCACCCCGCCGCCGGCGCGTTGTTGTTCAGGCTTCTTTGAGCTTTTCGCGCACCGCCTCCACCTGCCTGAGCACGCTGGCCCTGGCCGGCCCGCCGTAGCTCTGGCGGCCCTCGCAGCAATGCGTCAGGTCGATGGCGGCGTAGATGTCCTGCTCAAACAGCGGGCTGAACGCCTTGAACTCGTCGAGCGTCAGCTCCTCGAGCGTTTTGCCCCGCTCGATGCAAGAAGCCACCAGCGTGCCGGTGCACTTGTAGGCATCGCGGAACGGCAGGCCCTTTTTGGTGAGGTAGTCGGCGCAGTCGGTGGCGTTGATGAAGCCTCTGGCCGCCGCGGCGCGCATGTTGGCGGGCAGCGGCGTCATGGTCTTGAGCATCGGCGTCAGCGTCTTGAGGCACAGCGCCAGCGTGTCGACGGCGTCGAAGATGGCCTCCTTGTCCTCCTGCATGTCCTTGTCATAGGCAAGGGGCAGGCCCTTCATCATCGTGAGCAGCCCGCTGAGGTCGCCGTAGACGCGCCCGGTCTTGCCGCGGATGAGCTCGGTGACATCGGGGTTTTTCTTCTGCGGCATGATGGAGGAGCCGGTCGTGAACGCGTCGTCCAGCTCGACGAACTTGAACTCCCAGCTGCAAAAGAGGATGATCTCCTCCGACAGGCGCGAAAGGTGCATCATGCACACGGCGATGGCCGCGGCGATCTCGATGCAGAAATCCCGGTCGGACACGCCGTCGATGGAGTTCTGGCACGGCGCGTCGAACCCCAGCGCCGCGGCGGTCGCAAAGCGGTCGAGCGGGTAGGTGGTGCCGGCGAGCGCCCCGCTGCCCAACGGGCATTCGGCGTCCATGCGGCGCACGGCGTCCCGCAGACGGCCCTTGTCGCGCAGGAGCATCCACGCGTAGGCCATCAGCTGGTGGCCGAACGTCACCGGCTGGGCGCGCTGCAAATGCGTGTAGCCCGGCATCACGAAGCCGGCGCCCTGCTCCGCCTGCGCGCACAGCGCTTCGCACAGCTGCGTGAGCTGGCTTTGCAGCCCGGCGCAGGCCTCGCGCAGCCACAGGCGCAGATCCACCGCGACCTGGTCGTTGCGGCTGCGGCCCGTGTGCAGGCGCTTGCCGGCGGCGCCGATGCGGGCGGTGAGCGTCTGCTCGACAAAGGTGTGCACATCCTCGGCGGCGGGGTCGATGGCGAGCGTGCCGCGCTCAACATCGGCCAAAATGCCGTTGAGCCCCGCCCGGATGGCGTCGCTGTCCGCCTCGGTGAGGATGCCCTGCTCTGCGAGCATCGCGCAGTGGGCCAGGCTGCCCTCGATATCCTGCTTGAGCATCCGCGCGTCAAAGCGGATGGAGGAGTTGAAATCGTTGACGCGGTCGTCCACGGCCTTGGACGACCGCCCCTGCCAGAGCTGGGGCATGGTGTTTCCCTCGCTTTTAGTCCTTGGGCCACTTTTTGGCCAGCTTGGCGCGCTCGGCGATCGGCAGGCCAAAGAGGTTGATGAACCCGGCGGAATCGGCCTGGTCGTAGTCGTCATCCTCGCCGAAGCTGGCGGTCTGCTCGTCGTAGAGGGTGTAGGGGCTCGTCACGCCGGCGTTGATCATGTTGCCCTTGTAGAGCTTGAGCGTGACATCGCCGGTGACGGTCTGCTGCAGGCTGTCGGTAAAGGCACAGAGCGCCTCGCGCAGCGGGGTGAACCACTGGCCGTTGTAGACGAGCTCGGCCATCTTCTGGCCCACCAGCTCCTTGAAATGGAAGCTCTCCTTGTCGAGTGTGACGGTCTCGAGCACGTTGTGCGCCTTGTAGAGGATGGTGCCGCCGGGCGTCTCGTACACGCCGCGGCTCTTCATGCCGACGAGGCGGTTCTCGACGATGTCCAAAAGGCCGATGCCGTTTTGGCCGCCCACCCGGTTGAGCGTCTCGATGAGGGCGACGCCGTCCATCTCCTGGCCGTCCACGGCGGTGGGGACACCCTTTTCAAAGTGGATGGTCACATACGTCGGGGTGTCGGGCGCCTGCTCGGGGCTGACGCCCAGCTCCAAAAAGCCGGGGGTGTTGTATTTGGGCTCGTTCCTGGGATCCTCGAGGTCAAGCCCCTCGTGCGAAAGGTGCCAGAGGTTTTTGTCCTTGGAATAATTGGTCGCGCGGTCGATGCGCAGCGGGACGTGGTGGGCCTCGGCGTAGTCGATCTCCTCGTCGCGGCTCTTGAGGCTCCACTCGCGCCAGGGCGCGATGATGGCCATGTCCGGCGCAAAGGCCTTGAGCGTGAGCTCAAAGCGCACCTGGTCGTTGCCCTTGCCGGTGCAGCCGTGGCAGATGGCGTCGGCGCCTTCCTTTTTGGCGATCTCGGCGAGCGCCCGGGCGATGCAGGGCCGCGCGTGGGAGGTGCCGAGCAGATAGTCCTCATACCTGGCGTCGGCCTTTAAGCAGGGCCAGATGAACTGCTCGACGTACTCCTTTTTGAGGTCGAGCACATACAGCTTGCTGGCGCCGGTCTTTTTGGCCTTCTCCTCCAGCCCCTCGAGCTCGGTGCCCTGCCCGACATCGCCCGAGACGGCGATGACCTCGCAGTTGTTGTAGTTTTCCTTGAGCCAGGGGATGATGATGGAGGTATCCAGCCCGCCGGAATAGGCGAGCACCACCTTTTTGATGTCGGCTTTGCTCTTTTTCATCGTACCGCGCTTCTTTCTGCATGAATATTTATACAAACGGCATGTTCCATTATACACGATTTCCGCCGTCTTGCAAGTTGGCAAAGCGCACAAGGCTTTTTGTATTTGCCGGTTTTTTCTGTGGGTTTTGGCCCAAAGCCGCCCGCGGCTGCATAAAACCGCGGGCGGCTTGCATATTTATTCATTTTCAGCGGCCAGGACGGCGGCCACGGTCGCCGCCGGCAGCCGCTTTTGCACGGGCGGCGGGTCGGCGGCGGGAGGCGCCAGCGTGAGGCGCCAGTAGCCGAGGTCGAGCCACTGGCCGTTTTTGTACGCGGTGTGCGGCTCGACGCCGTAGCGCACAAAGCCGAAGCGCCTGTGGAACGCGGCGCTGCCGGGGTTCGGGTGGGTGATGCGGGCGTAGACGTTGCGGTAGCCCTGCGCCTTCAGCAGGGCGAGCAGCGCCCTGTACAGCCGCCCGCCGATGCCGCGCCCCACGGCGGTGGGGGCGAGGTAGACGGTGGTCTCGGCGTCCCAGGCGAAGCCGTCCTTTTCCGCCCAGGGGTGGGCGCAGGCGTAGCCCAGCAGCGCGCCGGCGGCGTTTTCGGCCAGCAGAAAGGGGCCGGCGCGCAGCGCGGCGGCGATGTCCCTGCGAGCATCGGCGGCGGTGGCCGGCGTGTGCTGGAAGCAGGCCGTGCCGTTTTGGACGTACCAGTTGTAGAGCGCCGCCACGGCGGGGGCGTCGGCGGGGGCGGCCATGCGCAGGGTGACGCGGTTTTCCGCTCCCCAGGCGGCGGCCAGCGCCTCCTTCTCTGGCTTTGGCAGGCGCTTGAGCGCCGCCTCGCGCCGGAGGGCGGCGCTTTTGCCGGCGCAGGGCTCGGCGTAGGCAAGCGCCACCGTGCCGCCGTGCCCGCGCATGCGGGTGTAGCGCGCGCCCTGGCCGGTGCGGTGGGCGCGCAGGCGGCGGGCCAGATCGTTGGTCCAGCCGGAATAGAGGCTGCCGTCCGGGCAGCGCACCATGTAGGCCCACGCGGCGGGCAGGGCCGGGGCGGTCATTCGGCGCCCTCCCCGCTTACCGGGCGGCCCGCGGCGCGCAGGGCGCGGCGGCAGGCCTCGACGGCGGCGGCGGTATCGTCGGCCGTGACGAGGAAGCGGCTGGGGTGGCAAAAGCGCAGCGCGAGGCCGGAGATCTCGCGCAGCTCCACCTCCGGCTTGCCGGCCCACGCGGGCGGGAACGGCACCTTGCTGCGGCGGGTGCGGTAGTCCTGCACGCACTGGGCGCTGACGCCGCCGCGCTGGCTGGGGTAGACGAC
>CANRBN010000106.1 GCA_947628865.1 uncultured Gemmiger sp. | reverse complement strand
GAGACGGCGCTCGCCAACCTGGGCGAGGCCCGCTGGCGCGCCGCCGCGCTGCAAAAAACGCTGTGCGCGCAGCTGGCGGCTCGATCCGGCACGGCGGTGTATACGGTGCCGGGGCTGGACGCGGCCGGCGCCGGGGCGCTGGCACGGCGTCTCTTCGCCGAGAGCGGCGCGCCCTGCGCGGTGCTCGCGCCCGATGCCTCGGGCACGGCGGCGCGCTATGCGCTGGCCGGCACCGACGTGCGCGCGCTGTGCAAAGCGCTCAACGCGGCGTTCGCGGGGCGCGGCGGCGGCCCGGCGGGGCTCTGCCAGGGCAGCCTTGTGCTGCCGGATGCAAAGACCGGCGCCGCCAGGGCCGAGGCCTTTGTGCGCCGCGAGCTCGAGCAGGGGAGGGGATAGCCATGCGGATGCGTTTCAAGCCCTATGCGCGCGGCGAGCTGCTGGCCAGTGAGCTCCATGTGCACGAGCCGCTCGCGCACGCCGGGCACTGGCGGGAGCTGTATGCAAGGCCGCAGCAGCCGCTGCATGTCGAGCTCGGCTGCGGCAAGGGCGGGTTCCTCGCCGCGCTGGCCCCGCGGCATCCGGAGCGCAACTACCTCGGCATCGACATCACCGACAAGGTGCTGGTGCTGGCCAAGCGCAAGGTGGAGGCGGCCTGCGCCGCGCGCGGTGTGCCGACGGACAATGTGCGCATCGCCTCCCTGGACATCGAGCGCCTCGCCGGCGCGATGACGGAGGAGGATCGCTTTGCGCGCATCTACATCAATTTTTGCAACCCGTGGAGCAAAAATGCCGGCAGCAACAAGCACCGGCTGACCTACCCGAGGCAGCTGCTCGAATACCGCCGGCACATGGACGAGGGCGCCGAGATCTATTTCAAGACCGACGACGACGATCTCTTCCGCGACAGCCTTGGCTACTTCCCCGCCGCGGGGTTCGAGATCACCTGGCAGACGAACGACCTGCACCGGGACGAGCCCGCCTGGAACATCCGCACCGAGCACGAGGGCATGTTCAGCGCGCAGGGCATCCCCATCAAGGCGCTCATCGCGCGCAAGGGCCCGGACAGCGCCGTCACCTGGCAGGATCCCAAAGCGCTCAAGCGCGCGGCAAACCGTAAGGAGGAGACCGAACATGTATGAGGAATGGCTCTTTGAGGCGATCGGCATCTATGTCTTTTACTTTTTGATCTACGCGTTCCTCGGCTGGGTGGCCGAGGTCGTCTACGCCGCCCTGACGACCGGCCAGCTCGTCAACCGCGGCTTCCTCAACGGCCCCATCTGCCCCATCTACGGCGTCGGCATGCTGGCGCTGCTGGCGTTGATGGACTATGTGGGGCAAAACATCCTTGCGCAGTTTTTGGCCGGCATGGCGATCACCACCGCCATCGAGCTGGTCGGCGGCTGGGCGCTGTACAAGCTCTTCCATACCCGCTGGTGGGACTACTCGATGTTCCGCTTCAATCTCGGCGGGTATATCTGCCTGCGCTTCTCGCTGCTCTGGGGCGTGGCGAGCCTTGGCATGGTGCGCCTTGTGCACCCGCTCATCGAGCGCGGGGTGGACTGGCTCGTCGATACCATCCCGCCCATCCCGATGATGGTGCTCATCGGCCTGCTGGCCGCCCTGTTCGTCGCCGATGTGGCGCTCAGCGCCGCGGCGGCTGTCGGGCTGAACAAGTACCTGACGCAGATCGACGAGCTGCGCGGCGGCATCCACGCCGTGAGCGACAAGCTGACGGACGTCATCGGCGGCAACGCGCTGGAGCTCGACGAGGTGATGGACAACGAGCGCCTGCAGCTGCGCCTGGCGGCCATGGAGGGCCGCGAGAACACCGCCGAGCTGCGCGAGCAGCTCCAGGAGCTGGCCCGGCGCGCCGCGGCGGTCGGCGAGGGGGCCGAGAAGGGCGCCGCGCGCCTGGTCAGCGCCGGCACGCGCCGGTTGCTGCGGGCTTTCCCCGATATGCGCAGCGAGAGGTTCGGCGAGGCGCTCACCGCCGTCAGGCAAAAGCTCACGCGGCGGTAAACGCCCGGCACGGTACGCAAAAAAAACAGCAGGCATGCTTTGCGCAAGCCTGCTGCAGACTGTCGAAAAAGGTGTTTTCTGAATCCATCGACCTCGGCTGACATGAGCAGACGAGGTCGATACCTCTAGAGCAAAAAATGCCGTTCGAGTCGCCTTTAGGCATGAGAACGGCATTTTTTGCGACGGGGTGTGTCCAAGAGAGGGGTGCAGGCGGACTGGCGCAGCCAGCAAAGCCGAACCCCTCTTTTGCAGCGTGTCGAGTTCTCGACACGCTGCAGCAGGCATGCTTTGCGCAAGCCTGCTGCTTTTTCACGTTTTTTTGGGAGACCTCGGTCGGCGGCGCTGTCCGGCGGCTCCTACAGCGCGGCCAGCGCCGCGCGCACGCGGGCCAGCGTCTCGGCCTTGCCCAGCATGGCGGCCAGGTCGGTGCCGCCGCCCGGCGTGCGTGCCTTGCCCGACAGCGCGATGCCCAAGGGGTACAGCAGCCAGCCGTTTTTCCTTTCCATCTGCTCGGCCAGGGCGCGGCAGCTCTCAAAGATCGCGTCCCGTTGCCAGTTTTCCTGCGCCTCCAGCACCGGCAGAAGGGCCGAGAGCGCCTGCCTGGCGGTTTCCGGCGTCGTCTTCTGCTTTTTGTTCTGGTACAGCTCGGCGTCAAAGGGCGCCACCGCGTCAAAGAAATCGAGCTGCGGCGGGATATCCTCCAGCACCTCGCACCGCGGCTGGAGGTTTTCACACAGCAGGCCGCGGTCGATGGCGCGGTGCACGGCGCCGTCGATGAACGGGTCGGCCAGGCGGCGGAACTCCTCCGCCGGCAGCGCGCGAATGTAGGCGGCGTTGATGGCCCGCAGCTTGAGCGGGTCAAAGATGGCCGGGCTCTTGCTGATGCGCGCGGGATCCCAGATGTGCACCATCTCGTCAAGGGCAAAGATCTCCTGCTCGCCCTCGGGCGCCCAGCCCAGCAGCAAAAGATAGTTGAGCACCGCCTGCGGCAGAAAGCCCCTGGCGATGAGATCCTGATAGCTCGCGTCGCCGTTGCGCTTCGACAGCTTGTTCTGCGCGTCCTTCATCACCGGCGGGCAGTGGATGTAGGTGGGCTTTTCCCAGCCGAACGCCTCGTACAAAAGGTTGTACTTGGGCGTGCTCGAAAGATACTCGCTGCCGCGGATGACGTGGGTGATGCCCATCAGATGGTCGTCCACGACGTTGGCAAAATTGTAGGTCGGCATGCCGTCGGTCTTGATGAGGATCTGGTCGTCCAGCTCCTTCACATCCACCTCGATGTGCCCGTAGACCACATCGTCAAAGCCGGCCACGCCGTGTTCCGGGATGCGCTGCCGGATGACATACGGCACCCCGGCGGCCAGCTTTTCGGCGACCTCGTCGGGCGAAAGGTCACGGCAGTGCCCGTCATAGTGGCTGACCTCGCCGGCGGCCTTCTGCGCCTCGTGCAGGGCCGTCAGTCTCTCCTCTGTGCAAAAGCAGTAATAGGCCCTGCCCCCGCGCACAAGCTGCTCGGCATATTGCCTGAACAGGCCCATGCGCTCGCTCTGCACATAGGGGCCTACCGGGCCGCCGATGTCGGGGCCCTCGTCCCAGGTAAGGCCGGTGGCGCGCAGCGTGTCATAGATGATGTCGGTGGCGCCGGCGACATAGCGGCCCTGGTCGGTGTCCTCGATGCGCAGGATGAACGTGCCGCCGTCGTGGCGGGCCTGCAGCCAGGTATACAGCGCCGTGCGCAGGTTGCCCACATGCATGTAGCCGGTGGGGCTGGGCGCAAAGCGGGTGCGGGTATCGCTCATACGAGATGCTCCTTGCCGTTTATAAAGTCTACCCTAACTATACTTGGCACAACGGGTTTTGTCAATCACGGCGGCGCTTGCCAACCGCCGCCAAACGTGCTATGATGGCACAAGAGCTTTGAAAGAAAAGGAGCTGACCGTATATGGCAGAGCAAGCCGCCGCGCCGGCGCGCAAGCGCATCTTATCGGGCATCCAGCCCACCGGCACGCCCACGCTGGGCAACTATGTGGGGGCGGTGCGCAACTGGGCCGCTTTGCAAAACGGGCATGACTGCCTGTATATGGTGGCCGACCTGCACACGCTGACCGTCCGGCAGGAGCCCGCCGTGCTGCGCCGCCGCACGCGGGAGGTGGCCGCCCTGCTGCTGGCCGCCGGCATCGACCCCGGGGAACACATCGTTTTTGTGCAGAGCCATGTGCCCGCGCACACCCAGCTTTCCTGGGTGCTGGGGTGCTATACCCAGTTCGGCGAGCTCTCCCGCATGACCCAGTTCAAGGACAAATCCGCCAAGCATCCCGACAACGTCAACGGCGGCCTGTTCACCTACCCCGTGCTGATGGCGGCGGATATCCTCATCTACAACGCCGACCTTGTGCCCGTCGGGCAGGATCAGACCCAGCACGTCGAGCTCGCGCGGGACATCGCCGTGCGCTTCAACGGCCTCTACGGGCCCACCCTCACGGTGCCCGAGGGCTACACCCTCGCGCTCGGCGCCAAGATCCAAAGCCTCGCCGAGCCGACCAAAAAGATGAGCAAATCCGACCCGAACGTCAATTCCTTTGTGCTGATGACCGACGACAGGGACACCATCGTCCGCAAGTTCAAGCGCGCCGTGACCGATTCCGACGGCGCCGTGCGGTTCGACAAGGCCGCGAAGCCCGGCGTGTCCAACCTGATGACCATCTATTCGGTGTTCACCGGCAAGGACATGGCCGCCATCGAGGCGGAGTTCGCCGGCAAGGGCTACGGGGACTTCAAGCTCGCCGTGGCCGAGGTCACGGCGGACGGGCTGGCCCCCATCCAGGCCGAGTACGCGCGCATTTTGGCCGACAAGACCTATGTCGACACCGTCCTTGCCGACGGCGCCGCCCGCGCCGCGCGCATCGCCGACCGCACGGTGGCCAAGGTCTACCGCAGGGTCGGGCTTTTGCAGCTGGAAAAATGACCGCCCCGCCCGTTTTTTTGCCGATTTTGCCGTCCCGGCCCCTTGACAAAGGGCCGGGTTTTGGGTATAATACATGCGTTTTCAGTGCGGCCCGGCGGGCCGCACGACTTTTGCATTTATAAGGAGAGAAGAACGCCATGGCTAAAGAAATGCTGCTGACCGCCATCGACTATAAGAAGCTGCAGAGCGAGCTGGAGCAGCTACGCACCGTGCGCCGCCAGGAGGTGGCCGAAAAGCTCAAGATCGCCCGCGGTTACGGCGACCTCTCGGAAAATGCCGAGTATGACGCCGCCAAGGAGGAGCAGGCCATGGTCGAGGCGCGCATCGCCGACCTCGAGGCCACGATCAAGGTGGCCCGTGTCATCGACGACAGCGAGCTCTCGCACGATACCGTCTCCATCGGCATGCATGTGCGCATCCTCGCCGAGGGCGACGACCCCGAGGACGCCGAGGAGTACGACATCACCGGCTCCACCGGCTCGGATCTCAACGCGGGCCGCATCAGCGACGAGAGCCCCGTCGGCGCCGCGCTCATCGGCAAAAAGGCCGGCGACGTGGCCGAGGTCCTGCTGCCGAACGGCAACACCATCGCGTACCAGATCCTGGAAGTCAGCAAGAGCAAGTAAGCAAAAAAAGGAAGGCCCCCTATGCAAGACAACCGCCAGCCCCCCGCCGAGAACGCCCCCGGCCTGTCCGAGCAGGCCGCCGTGCGCCGCCAAAAGCTCGCCGAGCTGCAGGCCGCCGGGCAGGATCCCTTTACCGTCACCCGCTACCCGCAGGATGCCTATTCCGCCGATCTCAAAGCAGAGTACGCCGATTTGCCTGCCGAGACCGACACCGGCCGCGTCGTCGCGCTGGCCGGGCGCATGATGTCCAAGCGCGTCATGGGCAAGGCGAGCTTTGCCCACCTGCGCGACGAAAAGGGCGATATCCAGATCTTCGTCAAGCGCGACCTGCTTGGCGACGAGGCCTACGCGGCGTTCAAAAAGCTGGACATCGGCGATATCATCGGCTGCAGGGGCGAGGTGTTCCGCACCCGCATGGGCGAGCTCTCGGTGCGCGTGAGCGAGCTGACGCTGCTGGCCAAGAGCCTGCTCCCCCTGCCGGAAAAATTCCATGGTCTGACCGACCGCGAGGCCCGCTACCGCCAGCGCTATGTCGACCTGATCGCCAACCCCGAGGTCAAAGGGACCTTCGTCAAGCGCAGCCAGATCCTGCGCGAGCTGCGCGCTTACCTTGACGGCAAGGGCTTTTTGGAGGTCGATACCCCCATCCTGACCCCGTTCGAGATCGGCGCCGCGGCGCGGCCCTTTTTGACCCACCACAACACGCTCGATATGGACATGGTGCTGCGCATCGAGACCGAGCTTTATTTAAAGCGGCTCGTCGTGGGCGGCATGGACCGCGTGTACGAGGTGGGG
>CANRBN010000105.1 GCA_947628865.1 uncultured Gemmiger sp. | reverse complement strand
GGCGGCGGCCAGGGCCACCGCCCGCGCGCCCGCGTGGCGGGTGCGGGTGCCGGCGGAGCGCATCGCCTTTACCGACGGCCATCTCGGCCCCTACGCCGAGGAGCTTGCCGCCGACTGCGGGGATTTCATCGTGCGGCGGGCGGACGGGGTGTTCGCCTATCAGCTGGCCGTGGTGGTGGACGACGCGCTCATGGGCGTGACCGAGGTCGTGCGCGGGGCGGATCTTTTGTCCAGCACGCCGCGCCAGCTGTGGCTGTACCGGACGCTGGGCCTGCCGGCGCCGCGGTTCTACCACCTGCCGCTGCTGCTGGCCCCCGACGGACGCCGCCTCTCGAAGCGCGACGGCGACCAGAGCCTTGAGAACCTGCAAAGCCGCTATACGGCGGACGAGATCATCGGCAGGCTGGCCTTTGTGTGCGGCCTGCAGCCGGCGCCGGCGCCCCGCGCGCCGGGCGACCTTGTCGCCGGCTTTTCCTGGGAAAAGATCCCCAAAACCGATATCATCCTGCCGGCGGGTCTGTTTTGAGACCGCGCAAACGAAAGGAGACCGCGCGATGCAGCGCTATGACGTGACCGGTATGAGCTGTGCGGCCTGCGCCGCCCATGTCGAAAAGGCGGTGGCCGCCGTGCCCGGCGTGGCCGATGTGGCGGTGAGCCTGTTGACCAACAGCATGCAGGTGGACTATGCCCCCGACGCCCCTCGGGACATTGAGGCGGCTGTCTGCCGGGCGGTGGAGGAGGCCGGCTACGGCGCCGCCCCCGCCGCCGAGGAGGCGACCGCCGCCGACCTTGAGGACACCGAGACCCCCAAAATGAAGCGCCGGCTGCTGGCAAGTGTGTGTTTTCTTGTCCCCTTGATGTACGTCTCGATGGGCCATATGGCCGGCCTGCCGCTGCCCGCGGTGCTCGAGGGCGACGGCTGGGGCGCGCTGTGGTTCGGCCTTGTGCAGCTGGCGCTGACTTTGCCGGTGTGCTTTATCAACCGCGCGTTTTTCATCTCGGGCTGGAAGGGTATCCGCAACCGCGCCCCCGGCATGGACGCCCTCGTCGCGATGGGGGCCGGGGCGGCGCTGCTGTACGGGCTGTTCGCCATCGGCATGATCCTGCGCGGCCTGCTGGGGGAGGACCGGATGCTCGTCATGCAGTACCGGCATGACCTTTACTTTGAATCCGCCGCCACCATCCTCACCCTCATCACGGTGGGCAAAACGCTGGAGGCCTACTCCAAGGGCCGCACGACCGACGCCCTCAAAAGCCTGATGCGCCTGGCCCCGCAGACCGCCTGCCTTGTGCGGGACGGGCGCGAGGTCACGGTGCCGGTGGCCGAGGTGCGCCCCGGCGATACCTTTCTGGTGCGCCCGGGGGAGAGCATCCCCGTGGACGGCGAGGTGCTGGAGGGCGTTTCCAGCGTCAACGAGGCCGCGCTGACCGGCGAGAGCATGCCGGTGGACAAGGCCGCGGGCAGCGCGGTGAGCGCCGCCACCATCAACCAGAACGGCGCGCTGACCTGCCGCGCCACCCGCGTCGGGCAGGACACGACGCTCTCGCAGGTCATCCGCCTGGTGCGCGACGCCGCCGCCACCAAGGCCCCGCTCGCCAAGATCGCCGACAAGGTCAGCGGCGTGTTCGTGCCGGTGGTCATCGGCATCGCGCTTTGCACCTTTGCGGTGTGGATGCTGCTGGGGCAGACCCTGACCTTCGCGCTGGCGCGCGGCATCTCGGTGCTCGTCATCAGCTGCCCGTGCGCGCTGGGGCTGGCGACGCCGGTGGCCATCATGGTGGGCAGCGGCGTGGGCGCCAAGCACGGCATCCTGTTCAAGACCGCGGCGAGCCTGGAGGCCGCCGGCTACACCGATACCGTCGTGCTGGACAAGACCGGCACCGTGACCACCGGCGAGCCGACGGTGGTGCGCACCGTGTGCGCGGACGGCGTGCCGGAGAAATTCCTGCTGGGGCTGGCCGCGAGCCTGGAGGCGAACAGCGAGCATCCGCTGGCCCGCGCCATCCTGCACAGGGCCGAGGCCGACGGCATCGCCCGCAGCACCGTGACGGATTTTGAGGCCGTGCCCGGGCGCGGGCTGCGCGCGCGGTTCGGCGGCAAGGCGGTGGCGGGCGGCAACGCCGATTTCATCCGCGCCGGGGCTATCCTGCCCGCGGCGCTCGCCGCACAGGGCGAGGCGCTGGCCGCACAGGGCGCGACGCCGCTGTATTTCAGCTTGGACAGGCGCGTGGCCGGGCTCGTCGCGGTGGCGGATGTCGTGAAACAGAGCAGCGCCGCCGCCATCGCCCGCCTGAAGGCGCTGGGCCTGCGCGTGGTGCTGCTGACCGGCGACAACGCCGCCACCGCCGCGCACATCGCCGGCCAGGTGGGCCTTGCCGGGGCCGACGTCGTCGCGGGCGTGCTGCCCGCCGGCAAGGAGGCCGAGGTGCGCCGCCTGCAAACGGCGGGCCGCGTGGCGATGGTCGGCGACGGCATCAACGACGCCCCCGCCCTGACCCGCGCCGACACCGGCATCGCCATCGGCGCCGGGGCGGACGTCGCGCTGGATGCCGCCGACGTGGTGCTCGTCAAGAGCGACCTGGCCGATGTGCCCGCCGCGGTGCGGCTGTCCCGCGCGGTGGTGCGCAACATCCACCAGAACCTGTTCTGGGCGTTTTTCTACAACGCCGTCTGCATCCCGGTGGCGGCGGGCGTGCTGGCGCCGTGGGGCATCCTGCTCAACCCGATGTTCGCCGCCGGCGCGATGAGCCTCTCGAGCGTGTGCGTCGTCACAAACGCGCTGCGGCTCAACCTGCTCAAGCCCTATGACACCCAGCATGACGCCCCGCTGCGCCGCTCCCCGGCGCTGCCCGCGCGCCCCGAACCCGTTGCCACGCCCGCGGCAGCCGCCGCGCGCGCAGCCAATACAAAGGAGGAAGATCCCATGCAGCGTACCATTACCATCGAGGGCATGATGTGTGCCCACTGTGAAGCCACCGTCAAAAAGGCGCTGGAGGCCGTGCCCGGCGTGGCGAAGGCCGCCGTCAGCCATGAGGCCGGCACCGCCGTCGTGACGCTTTCGGAGCCGGTCGCGAACGGGCTGCTCAAGCAGGCCGTCGAGGCGAAGGACTACAAGGTCACCGGCATCGCGTGACCGAGCGGCGGCATTACCGGTTTTCCGGCACCGTGCAGGGGGTGGGGTTCCGCTACCGCGCCTGCTGGGCGGCGCAGCACCTGGGCCTGACCGGCTGGGTGGAAAACCTGTGGGACGGCAGCGTCGAGCTGGAGGCCCAGGGCGAGCCGGCGGCCCTTGACCGGCTGGTGGAGGCCATCGTGCGCAGCAGCCGGTACATCGAGCTGGCCGATGTCCGCATGCGCGCCGTGCCGCCCGTTCCCGGCGAGAGCGGCTTTCGCGTGCGGTGATGCAGCGCGGCGTTTGTGCTTGCACAAACGCCGCATCAGCGTGTCGAGAAACTCGACACGCTGCAAAAGAGGGGCTGGGCTACGCTGGCTGCGCCAGTCCGCCTGCGCCCCTCTCTTGGACACACCCCGTCGCAAAAAATGCCGTTCTCATGCCTAAAGGCGACTCGAACGGCATTTTTTTGCTCTAGAGGTATCGTCCTCGTCTGCGCATGTCAGCCGAGGACGATGGATTCAGAAAACACCTTTTTCGACAAGTCTGTCGCGGCGTTTGTGCTTGCACAAACGCCGCGTTTTGTGTATGATGGGGAAAAAGCAAAAGGGAGGCTGCGCCGTGAGCGGAACGCTGTATCTGGTGGGCACGCCCATCGGCAATTTGCAGGATCTTTCGCCCCGCGCCGCCGCCGTGCTGGGGCAGGCGGATCTCGTGGCCGCCGAGGACACGCGCGTGACGCTGCGCCTGCTCAACCATCTGGGGCTCAAAAAGCCGCTCGTCAGCTACCATGAGCACGCGCTGCAGCGCGGCGAGGGCATTTTGGCCCGCGTGCTGGCCGGGGAAAGCTGCGCCGTCTGCACCGACGCCGGCATGCCCTGCATCAGCGACCCCGGCGAGCCGCTCGTGCGCAGGGCGCTGGAGCTTGGCATCCCGGTGGTGCCGGTGCCGGGGCCCTGCGCCGCCGTGACGGCGCTGGCGGTCTCGGGGCAGAGCACGGCGCGCTTTGTGTTCGAGGGGTTTCTGCCGCTGCCCAGGAAGGAGCGCCGCGCCCGGCTGGAGGCGCTGGCCGCCGAGGAGCGAACGGTCATCCTGTATGAGGCGCCGCACCGCCTGCGCGCGACGCTGGCCGAGCTGGCCGGAGCCCTTGGCCCCGCGCGCGGGGTGACGCTGTGCCGCGAGCTGACCAAGCTGCACGAGGAGACTGTCAAGACGACGCTGGGCGAGGCCTGCGAGAGATACGCGGACGCCGAGCCGCGCGGCGAATATGTGCTGGTGCTGGCCGGGGCCGCGCCGTCGGACGACGGCGGCGCCCCCACGCTGGCCGAGGCCGCCGCCGCCGCGAGGGCGCTGCTGGCAGAGGGCGTGCCCCCCGCCGAGGCCGCGCGCCGCGCCGCCGCCGGCACGCCCTTTGCCAAAAAGGACGTCTACCGCGCCCTGCTGGCCGACAAAACCGGGGAGGAGGATGCCGAATGACGGATGCCCGCATCCTGGCCGTGAGCGACGTACATGGCCGCATACCGGCGGTGCGCTGGCTGCTGTGCCATGAAAACGCCGACGCGATGTTTTTTCTCGGCGACGGCATCGGCGATGTGAACGCCGCCGTCGCGGCGGAGCGGCAGCAGGGCCGCCCGCCGCGCTGGCCCATCTACACCGTGCGCGGCAACTGTGACGCCGCCTTTGGCGATTACCCGCTCGAGGGGCTGGCCCCGGTGGCGGGGGTGCTGTTCTTTTATACCCACGGCCACGCCTACGGCGTCAAGGCCGGCAGCCGCCGCCTGGCCGAGGAGGGCATGGCGCGCGGAGCGGACGTCGTTCTCTACGGCCACACCCACCGCTGCCGGCTGGAG
The DNA here is from genome assembly GCA_947628865.1 of uncultured Gemmiger sp. Classification (GTDB taxonomy): domain Bacteria; phylum Bacillota; class Clostridia; order Oscillospirales; family Ruminococcaceae; genus Gemmiger. Next base: position 1,495 of record CANRBN010000105.1, on the reverse strand, counting down.
CCGGCTGAGGCGGGGGTGCCGGCGCTGTTCAACCCCGGCAGCATTTTGGAGGGCGGCAGCTACGGCGTGATCACGGTGCAAAACGGGGTCTGCCGCTTTGCCCGCTGCCGGGTGCCCGCGCCGTGAGCGCGCCGCTTTTGTACCTGCCGCAGACCGGCAGCACCAACGCCTGGGCGAAAGCGAACCCCGACGCCGCCGCCGGCGCCTGGGGCGTGTACACCCTTGACCAGACCGCCGGGCGGGGCCGTTTGGGCCGGGCGTGGGCGGGCGCCGCCGGGCAGGCGCTCTTTTATACCGCCGTTTTGCCGTACGCGCCGGCGCGCCTGCCGGCGCTGGGCCTGCTGGCGGGGCTGCTTGCGCGGCGCGCGCTTTTGGCGCGCTATGCCCTGCCGGAAGACGCCCTGCGCCTCAAATGGCCCAACGACCTTTTGCTGGGCGGCAGGAAGCTGGCGGGCATCCTGTGCGAGGGCGTGCCCGGCCATGACAGGACGGTGTGCGGCATCGGCGTGAACCTTGCGCAGCCGCAGGCGGTGTTTGACGCCGCCGGCCTGCCCTACGCCGTGAGCCTTGCGCTGCACGGCATCCCCGCCGACGCCGCGCGGGACGCCGCCCCGCTGGCGCAGACGCTGACCGACGCCTTTGCCGAGACCGCGCCGCGCCTTTGCAGCGAGGGCTTTGCCCCCTGGCGCGCCGAATACGAGGCCGCCTGCGCGAACCTGGGCCGCGCCGTGCGCTGGGAGGGCGGCGAGGGCACCGCGCTGGGCGTGGACGGCGCCGGGCGCCTGCTCGTGGCCTGCGCCGACGGGCGCACCGCGGCCCTGCTGGCCGGCGAGGTGAGCCTGCACGGCGTGTACGGCGCGCTCTAAACGGGAAGAATTCACAGAAAATTCATACCCATATCATAGTTTTTTCTTATTGACCGGGTATGCTGTAAACACAGGAACGGAGCCGCAACCGTTTCTGGAACATGATTCCTCCTCAACCCAAACGATACCCCACACGCCCCGCCGGTCGCCGCAAGCCGGCGGGGCAAACCTTTCCCCCGCCCTACGGTCTCAGATCCTGTATGCCACCGTTATGGACGTAGGGCGGCCAGCCCTCTGACCGCCGCAGGAGGATGCTTGCCTGCGGTTTTTTGACAGTTTGCTTTCCCCGCCGGGCACACAGCCCGCCGGTCGCCGCAAGCCGGCGGGGCAAACCTTTCCCCCGGCGGGGTCAGAGGACCCCGCCCTACGGTCTCAGATCCTGTATGCCACCATTATGGACGTAGGGCGGCCAGCCCTCTGGCCGCCGCAGGAGGATGCTTGCCTGCGGTTTTTTGACAGTTTGCTTTCCCCGCCGGGCACACGGCCCGGCGGGGGCAGCCGGCAAGTCGAAAAAAGGTGTTTTCTGAATCCATCGCCCTCGGCTGACATGTGCAGACGAGGGCGATACCTCTAGAGCAAAAAATGCCGTTCGAGTCGCCTTTAGGCATGAGAACGGCATTTTTTGCGAC
>CANRBN010000104.1 GCA_947628865.1 uncultured Gemmiger sp. | reverse complement strand
AGGCGCATCCGCAGCATCCGGCGGCGCAGCGCCGCCAGCGGCGCGCGCTCCGCCGCCGCGGCGGGCAGCTCGGGCGCGGCTTGCAGCTCCGCCAGACGGGAACGGCAGTCCGCACAGGCTTGCAGATGCTCCTCCACGAACGCGCGGGTGTCGGGGCGGGTCATCCCCTCCTTGTACAGCGGCAGCAGATCCTGCACGATGCCGCATTCACAGCTTTTCTTCATCTTGTGCCTCCATTTCTTCACGCAGCTTTTGCCGGGCGCGGTGGTAGGTGACGCAGGCCCAGTTGGCCGTTTTGCCGAACACCGCCCCGATCTGGGCAAAGCTCAGTTCCCCATACACCCGCAGCAGAAATACTTCCTTGCCCGGCTCCGGCAGGCGATGTACCAGCCGGTGCAGGCGCAGCGCCTCGTCGGCGTGCTGCGCGGCCTGCGCGGGGTCGGGCGCGGGGTCGGGCGGCAGCGCGCTTTCCGGCAGCGCCTCCAGCGGCTGCAGGCGCCGGTTTCTGCGCCGGTGATCCAGGTACAGGTTTTTGGCGATGCGGAACAGCCAGCCCCGGGCCGAGCCCTGCTCGCGGTAGGTCGGCAGGCCCTGCATGGCGCGGAAAAAGGTATCGCTGGTCAGCTCCCCGGCCAGATGCCCGTCCCCGGTCAGGCGTTTGAGGTAGCCGTACACATCGCTGAAATACGCGCTGTACAGCTGTTCCAGCTCGGTCACGGTTCGGCCCTCCTCCCTGTGTTGTCCGCAAAAGGCGCGCGCGTTTGCCCTTCTGCCTGTACAACGCCGCGGGTGTACAGAATCTTACGCGTTTTTTAATTTTTCTTGAAATTTTCGCAGAAAATCCCGCCGCGCGAACAGCGCGGCGGGATGCGGTTTTTGTCGGCGGCAAGGCGCCGGTTCCCGGTGCCCCGGGCTCAGCCGTGGCCGAGGATGCGGTCAAGGTAGTAGGTCCACTGCTTTTCCCACCAGGGCCAGTCGTGGTTGACGTCGTAGCCCCAGTATTCGACCTCGGGGTAGATGCCCTTGCCGTTTAGGATGCCCTGCAGCTCGCGCGTGGAGGAGAGCAGGTCGTCCTCCCAGGCGCCCTGGCCGACGCAGATGATGAAGCGGTCGGCGGCGGCGTACAGCGCCTTGTAGGGGTGGTCGTCGGGGAAGTTGCGCATGTAGTCGACCGGGCTGTTGCGGTAGACGAGATCGTCCATGTAATCGCCGAAGAACATGTTGGCGCCGTAGCAGCCCGAAAGCGCGATGGTGCCGTTGAAGATGTCCGGGCGGCGCAGGTAGAAGTTGACGGCGTGGCCGGCGCCCATGCTGGCGCCGCCGGTCAGGATGCGACCGGTGTGATCCTCGCCCTGCTCGCGGTTGATCTCCAGCATGCGGGGCACGAGCTCCTCACACACATAGTTGTACCAGCGCTCCTGCATCTCGATGCGGGGGCGGCCCGGGCCGTCATTGTCCCAGCTTTCGCGGTCGATGCTGTCGACGCAGAAAAGCTGCAGCCGGCCCGAGTCGATCCACGGCGCGGCGAGGCTGCACATGCCGCGATCCTCCCAGTCAAAAAAGCGTCCGCTCTGGCAGGGGAAGATGAGCATCGGGCGGCCCGCGTGGCCGTAGACCTTGAACTCCATCTCGCGGTCAAGATAGCGGCTGTACTCCTTGTAATAGCGCATCTGCATAGGGCACTCCTCATTTTCCTGAAATATCATCGAACGGCACCGAGCCGTCATCGACTTTTGTAAAAGAAAAGCCTTTGCAGGCTCATCAGGCCCACCGCGCCCTGCAGGGGCCCGCCGTCCACGCGGCGGAACACCCAGTAGTAGAGCACGGCCAGCGCCTCGCGCAGGTAGCAGGGCAGCGCGCTCTGCCAGGGCGTTTTGGCCGGCACGGCGCGCGCCGCCGCAAAGCCGGCCATGCGGGCATAGCGCCCGGCGCGGTAGCAGTGGAACGCGTTGGTGGCATACGCGGCGGACTCGGCGGGCAGGCCGCGCTCGAGCAGGATCGCGCGCGCAAAGGCGAAGTTTTCCTCGGTCGAGGTGGAGCGGCACTCGGCGATGATACGCTCCGGCGCGATGCCCCTGGCGATGAGGTCATCCCGCATGGCCTGGCCCTCGGGCACCGTTTCGCCGCGCCCCTGCCCGCCGGTCGTCACGATCAGCACCGTGGGATGCGCGGCGGCGTATTCATACGCGGCATCCAGCCGGCAGCGCAGCACAAGGCTGGGCTTGTCCCCCCGCAGGCCGGCGCCCAGGACGATGAGCGCCTGCTCCGAGCCGTTGGCCGGCGCGGCGTGCCCGCTGACGGCCACGAACACGAGCAGGGCGCCGTACAGGGCGGCGCCAAGGCCCAGCACCCCCAGCGCGACGCGCCCCGGCAGCGTGCCGGTGAGCCACGCGTTGACGGGCCGGTAAAACACCCGGTACAGGGCCAGCGCGGCGGCCAGCACCCAGACGAGCAGGTTGCCGAGGTTGAAGCTGGCGACAAAGGCCAGAAACACCGCGTACAGTGCCAGCAGGACGACGAGCACCGTGCCCGCCATGCGCAGCGCCCCGCGCGGCATCAGCGGGCCAGCGCCCCCCAGACGCCGCAGCCGGCCACATCGACCGCAACGCCCAGCGCCTGGCAGACGGTATCGGCCACGGTGCCGAAGCTGTACCGCGTGCCGAGGTCGACGCCCGCGCGCACGCCGGCGCCATAGAGCAGATACGGCACATATTCCCGCGTGTGATCGGTGGTTTTTTGGTAAGAGGGGTCGCAGCCGTGGTCGGCGGTGATCATCAGCACATCGTCCGGCTGCATCCGGGCCATAAAGCCGGGCAGCCAGGCGTCAAGGGCGGCGGTGGCGGCGGCATAGCCCGCCGCGTCGCGCCGGTGGCCGTAGAGCATGTCGAAATCGACGAGGTTCGTGTAGACAAGGCCGGTGAACTCCTCGTCCGCCAGCGCCAGCGTGGTGGCCATGCCCTCGGCGTTGTTCGCGGTGCGCAGCGTTTTGCCGATGCCCTGCCCGGCAAAGATATCGTGGATCTTGCCGACGCCGATGGTGGCAAGGCCCGCCGCCCGCAGCGCGTCCAGCATGGTGGGCGCCGGCGGCAGCAGGCTGAAATCGTGCCGGCGGGGGGTGCGCTTGAAGTTGGCGGCGCAGTCGCCCTCGAACGGGCGGGCGATGACGCGCCCGACCCCCCACGGGCCCTTGAGCAGCCCGCGCGCCTGCGCGCAGATGTCGTACAGCTTTTCGACCGGAACGAGCGCCTCGTTGGCGGCGATCTGGAACACGCTGTCGGCCGAGGTGTAGACGATGAGCTTGCCGGTCTTCAGATGCTCCTCGCCGTAATCGGTGAGCACCTGCGTGCCGGAATAGGGCTTGTTGCACAGCACGCCGTACCCGGTTTTGGCGGTGAAGGCATCCAGCAGCTCGGGCGGGAAGCCCTCGGGGAACGTGGGCAGCGGCTGCGGGCTGACAAGGCCCGCCATCTCCCAGTGGCCGATGGTCGTGTCCTTGCCGGCGCTGGCCTCGCGCAGGCGGGCAAAGCTGCCGATGAGCTCGCCTTGCGCCGCCGGCGTGCCGACGGCGCCCCGGACGCCCTCGATGTTGAAAAGGCCGAGCTTTTTGAGCGTTTCGGCCCGAAAAGCCTCCTGCCCGGCGATGGCGCCCAGCGTGTTGGTGCCGGCGTCGCCGAAAGCGGCGGCATCCGGCTCGGCACCGATGCCGAAGCTGTCGAGCACGATGAGAAATACGCGCTTTGCTTTCATCCGCGGCCTCCCTGGTTTTTTGCCCGCTGTGCGGGGCGTACTCGTTACAGAGCCATTATAGCTTAAATCCGCGCAAAAGTAAACGGGAAAAATCGCAGTTTGGGCCTTGTGCGGAGCCATGCCGCTGTATTATAATACTTGGCAGAGAACCATAAAACTGTAAGGGAGGTCAACCTTTATGCGTAAAACCAAGATCGTATGTACCCTCGGCCCCGCCACCGACCGTGAGGATGTGCTGCGCCAGCTGCTTTTGCACGGCATGGACATCGCGCGGTTCAATTTCTCGCACGGCACCCATGAGGAGCAGCAGGCCCGGCTGGACAAGCTCGTCGAGCTGCGCACCGAGCTGGATCGCCCCGTGGCCGCCATGCTGGACACCAAGGGCCCCGAGATCCGCCTGGGCACCTTTAAGAACGGCAGCGAGAAGCTCGTCGCCGGGCAGGAGTTCACCCTGACCACCCGCGAGGTGGAGGGCGACGCCAGGATCAGCTCGGTCACCTACAAGGATCTGCCGCAGGACGTGACGGCGGGCGGTCGCATCATGCTGGACGACGGGCTCATCGGCCTGACGGTCAAGAAGGTGGACGGGCCCGATATCCTGTGTGTGGTCGAGAACGCCGGCACCATCAAGACCAAAAAGGGCGTCAACGTCCCCGGCGTGCACCTCTCGATGCCGTACATGAGCCAGAAGGACAAGGACGATATCCTGTTCGGCATCAAGGCCGGGTTCGACCTCATCGCCGCCAGCTTCACGCGCAGCGCGCAGGACGTGATGGAGATCCGCCACCTGCTGGACGAGCACGACGCCAAGATGCGCATCATCGCCAAGATCGAGAACCAGGAGGGCGTTGACAACATCGACGAGATCCTCAGCGTTGCCGACGGCATCATGGTGGCCCGCGGCGATATGGGCGTCGAGATCCCCTTTGCCGAGATCCCGGCCATCCAGAAGCGCCTGATCGACAAGGCGATGAGCAGCGGCAAGATCTGCATCACCGCCACCCAGATGCTGGATTCCATGATGGTCAACCCGCGGCCCACCCGCGCCGAGATCACCGACGTGGCCAACGCCATCTATGACGGCACCGGCGCCATCATGCTCAGCGGCGAGACCGCCGCCGGCAGCTGGCCGGTGGAGGCCCTCTCGGCCATGGTCACCATCGCCGAGACCGCCGAGAACGGCACCAATTTTGACGAGTATGTCCGCAAGCCCGAGAGCGTCGACACCCGGCTGACGGTGTCGGCCGCCGTGGCCCACGCGGCCTGCACGACCGCCGCCGACATCGGCGCCACGGCCATCATCACCGCCAGCAAGAGCGGCGAGACCGCCCGCCTGCTCAGCCTGTGCCGCCCGCAGGCGCGCATCGTGGCCTGCGTGCTGGACGAGCCGGTGCGCCGCCAGCTCAACGCCTACTGGGGCATCACCCCGCTGATGATGGATTACGCCCATTCCACCGACGAGCTCATCAATATGTCGGTCGCCGTGACCGAGAAGGCGGGCCTTGCCAGGGCGGGCGACACCGTCGTCGTGACCGCCGGCGTGCCGGTCGGCGTTTCCGGCACCACCAACATGATCAAGGTGCATATGCTGGGCGATACGCTGCTGGCCGGTGTGGGCATCGGGCAGTCCAACGCCAAGGGCACCGTGTGCGTGGTGCGCAACGCCGCCGAGGCCGCCAAGAAGTTCAAGCCCGGCATGATCCTCGTCGCCCCGTTCACCACGAGCGCCGGCCTGCCCTTTATCCGGGAGGCCGCCGGCGTCGTCGTCGAGGAGGGCGGTATCAACAGTCACGCCGCCATCGTCGGCCTGGCGCTGGGCAAGCCGGTCATCGTGGGCGGCACCAACGCCACCCGCACGCTCAAGGACGGCATGAAGATCTCGATGGACTGCAGCCGCGGCGTCGTGCAGCTGATGCAGGAATAAGGAGCATCCCGGGATGGAACGCATCGCGAGCTTTTGCGTCGACCATACCACGCTGCGGCGCGGGATGTACCTCTCGCGGCGGGATGGGCCGGAGGGCGGCATCCTGACCTGGGATATCCGCATGAAAAAGCCCAACCGCGGGCAGTACCTCTCCCCCGCCGCCGCGCACACGCTGGAGCATCTGTTCGCCACCTGGGCGCGCAACAGCCGGTGGAGCGCGAACGTCGTCTACGTCGGCCCGATGGGCTGCCTGACGGGGTTTTATCTCGTGACCGTCGGGCTGGACGCCGCCGGGGCGCTGGCGCTCGCACAGGGCGCCTTTACGTGGATGGCCGAATACGACGGGCCCATCCCCGGCGCCAGCGAGCGCGAGTGCGGCAACTACCGCATGATGGATCCCGCCGCCGCGCGCCTGGAGGCCGCCGCCATGCTGCCGGTACTGGACGCCCTGACCGCTGACGACCTGCATTATTGAGCTGCTGTTTGTACACAAAAGCCGCCGCCCCGATGGGGCGGCGGCCCAGCGTGTCAAAAAAGAGCCCACTAAATCCCGGCGGGGTCAGGGGACCCCGCCCTACGGTCTCAAATCTATTGCATCTTCGTTGCAAACGTAGGGCGGCCTGCCCTCAGGCCGCCGCAGGGAGATGCTTGCTTATGGTTTTTCGACGGTCTGAGCCGCCGCCCCGATGGGGCGGCGGCCAGCGTGTCGAAAAAGAGGTAGTTAAAATCCATCGGCCTCGGCTGACATGCTCGCGCCCGCAGGCGCATGTCGGAGGCCAACCGCGCGAAGCGCGGCTCTTA
>CANRBN010000103.1 GCA_947628865.1 uncultured Gemmiger sp. | reverse complement strand
CCCGCCGTCGATGGGACGAAAGAGGCATTTTTGCGCCCTTTGAAGCCCGTAGGGCGGGATGCCCTCATCCCGCCGCCGCATTTGGTCGGCCTGTTCGAATCCCCCTTCTAAGGTAGGGGGATTCTCCCGCGCACTAAAAAACGCCCCGCAGGGGCGTTTTTTACCGGCGGGACATGTGCAGGTGCAGCGGGGGAATGCCATCTTCCGACAAAGCGTCCGGTAGAACAGGCCCGGCATACTCTTTGCCGCCGGTCGTGCTGTTCGAATCCCCCTCTTGAGGTATAGGGGGATTCTCCCGCGGCCTGGCGAACCGTCCGCAGGACGGATTCGCCCCGGCGCTGCGGCGCCGTCGGCCTGTTCGAATCCTCCCTCTTTCAACGTAAAAGCAGACCCCCGCGCCGGGACACGGCGTGGGGGCCTGCTTTTACGGAAAGAGGGGGATTCGAACCCCCGAGGGCTTTAGGGGCCCTACACGATTTCCAGTCGTGCGCCTTAGACCAGCTCAGCCATCTTTCCAGATGTGCGGCCCGCCAGTCTCCCGGGCCGCAAGTGGTATTATAGCAAGTCGCCGCGGCGCTGTCAAGCCCTTTTGGCGGTCAGCCGCCGGCGCTCAGATCGCGGGTCACAAAGCCGCCCAGCTCGCTCGCGTCGCTCATGCCGTAGGCAAACGCCTTGCTGCGCAGCGCGGCGTACAGCTCGGCAAAGGTGGCCTGATAATACGGCCCCAAAAACCAGCCGCCCAGGCCGAACGGCACGAACCCGGCCAGGATCTCCCACCCGAGGAAAGAAAGCCCCAGCACGAACGCATGCCACTTTTCGCCCTCCATCATCTGGCGGCTCAGCTCCATGGCGCGCCCGGTGGTCAGGTAGGGGTTCTCGGCCAGCAGATAGGGCACCATCAGGTAGCAGAAGAACCAGTAGATGCCCGGCACGATGATCAGGCACCCGGCAAGGATCTTCATCGAGGTGAGCAGCTGCACCTTGACGATGTTCATATATCCCTTGTCGAACACCGAGAACACGGTGCTCACCGGCGCGGGGGCCTGCCGGCTCTCCATAAAATAGCGCGCGCGGCCCACCGTCATCGGGTTGGTCAAAAAGGTGCCCCAGCAGAACGCGAGCACCAGCACGACCGCGATCACCGCGAGCGCCGCGCCAAAAACCACGGGCAGGATGTCAAAAAGGTCGCTCCTCTGCGGCCCGTAGCTGTAGGCGGCGGGGCGCAGCGTGCCGTTCGCGAAGCGGTGGCTCCCGGCGCTCTCATCATAGGCAAAATAGGTTTTGTTGCCGCCATACAGCTGGATGATCGGCCACACGCTGACGGTCGTGGCGCTGAGCACCCCCATAAAGGTCAGCAGCACGCACACGCCGAAGCAGCGCCAGTAGCGCCCGTACAGCGCCTGCTTTGCGTTTTGCTTGAGCAGCGAACACGTCCACATAAAAAGACCATCTCCTTTACAGTCCCTTGGCGGGCAGGCCCGCAACAGCAGTATACCACATCCCGTCAAAAATGCAAAGCCCCGGCCTCCGGGCACTTCGGCACATTTTGGCAGAGAGCTGGTAGGAAACCAACGCACACAAGAATACAACAAAAGCCGGCCGCACAAAAAACTTCCCGCAGGCAACGTACCTGCGGGAAGTTTTTTGGTGCGGATAAGAGGACTTGAACCTCCACGGTATTGCTACCACTAGAACCTGAATCTAGCGCGTCTGCCAATTCCGCCATATCCGCTCATCTGCCGCCCGGCGCCGGACGGCAAGGCCTATTATAGCCGACCTGCCGGCGTTTGTCAACTGCTTTTTGCAAAAAAGCACGGGCCGCGCGCCGCGCCGCAAAAACCCGCGCGGCGGCGCCGTACATGCTTGAAAAACAGCAAAATTTGTGCTAAACTGAATCCGTCAAGGCAAAATTTGTTTGTTTTATTCCAGGATAGAGGGGGCCAAACGATGCCGCGCCAATCCATCCTTGTGTCCTGCCCGGCGTTCGAGGCGCGCGCCGTGTGCTACGCCGGCGGCCGCGGCATGGACGCCTTTGAGCGCCACCCCGCCCATGAGCTGTTTTACCAGACCGCCGGCATCAGCCGGTGCCAGGCCGGGGACAAAGCATACAAGCTGTGCGCGGGCGCCATGCTCCTGCTGCCGGCGGGGACGGCGCACCGCATCACGGTGCCGCGGCAGGCGCCCGTGCGCGGCATCGAGATACACTTTGCCCCCGACTTTCTGCGGCCCTTGCAGCCGGCCTGCCCGCGGGAGATGCCGGACACCGCCCTGCAGAGCGGCGAGGCTGTGCTCCTGACCGCGCCGGCGAACGGCGAGCCCCTTATCGCCGCGATCCCGCAGCGCCTTGCGCGGCTGTCCGCCGAGCCCGAGGCCGCCGCCATGCCCGAGTGCCGGCTGCTGCTCGCCGCCCTGCTGCTGGCCCTGCGCCCGCAGCTGGAGGCCGCCATGCAGCCCGGCGGGCCGGCCGCGCAGCGGCTTGCCGAGGCGGTGCAGATCTTTCTGGCCGAGCACTACGCCGAGCCCTGCGGCCTGCCGGCGCTGGCCGCGCGGATGGGCGTCAGCCCCGCGCACCTGAGCCGCTCGTTCAAGCGGGCGACGGGCGTTGGCGTGAACGCCTGTCTCGCCGCCATGCGCGTGCGCGCGGCACAGGCATGCCTGCGCGCGGGCGAGCAGGATCTTGCCGCCGTGGCCCGCCGCTGCGGCTTTGGCACCGACGCACAGTTCCGCCGCGTGTTCAAGGCGGCGTGCGGCGTCACGCCCTCCCGCTACCGCAGGAGCTGCCGGCAGCAAAAAGCCCCCGCCGCGGCGGGGGAGTAAGGGTGTTATTCCGGGCGGCCAAAGGTCTCCTGCTGCCCCTCGGCGGCCAGCGAGGCGCGGTATTCGCGCAGCCAGCACTGCGGGCACAGGCTTTGGTACTGCACGTCGCCCACCTGGTCGATGGCCACCTGCGCGCCGGCGAACACATATTTGCCCGCGATCCTGCGCCCGTTGCACATCGCCTTGCGCCCGCAGGCGCAGATGGTCTTCATCTCCTCGATGCTGTGTGCCAGCTCCAGAAGCCGCGTTGAGCCCGGGAACCCCTTGAGCATGAAATCCGCCCGCAGCCCGTAGCAGATGACCGGCACGTTCAGATCGACCGTTACCAGAAACAGCTGCTCCGCCTGCGCGGGGGTGAAGAACTGGCTCTCGTCGCACAGCACACAGGCCAGCGGCCCGTTCGCGGCGATATCCTCGCGCACCAGCGCGCACACGTCCATCCCGGGCGTGACGAGCCTGTCCACTTTCCGCGCGACGCCCAGGCGGGACAGCACCGAGTCGGCGCCCTTGCTGTCCACCGCGGGCTTGAGCAGCAGCACGCGCATGCCGCGCTCCTCATAATTGTAGGCCACCTGCAAAAGCGCCGTCGTCTTGCCGCTGTTCATGGCGCCGTAGCGGAAATACAGCTTTGCCATCCGTGGAGCCCCCTTTTTTATTGCCCGCTGCGCAGGCGGTAACCCAAGCTCATCAGGCTGTCGCCCAGGTGCACGTTTTCCACCGTCAGCTCGGGGTACGGCACCGAAAGATTGTAATGGCTGAAATTCCACACCCCGCGGATGCCCAGCCCCGGCAGCTCGCCGGCCAGCTCCACGGCGCTGTGGCGCGGCACGCACAGCACCGCGACCAGCGGCTTGTGCGCGGCGCAGAAATCCGCCAGCTCGCCAAGCGGGCGCACCGGCACGCCGGCCACCTCGCGCCCGATGACCGCGGGGTCGATGTCGAACACGCCGACCAGGCGGTAGCCGTTGGCATCGCGCGTGATAAAGCTGGACACCGCCGTCCCGAGCCGCCCGGCGCCGATCAGGATGGTGGGCAGCAGCGCCCCGTCGCCGAACAGCAGGCGGCACAGCTCCTCGTGCAGCACCTCGACGCGGTAGCCGATGCCCTGCTGCCCGAAGCCGCCGAAGCAGTTGAAATCCTGCCGCACCTGGCTGGCCGTGGTGCCCATGAGCTCCGCGAGCTCGCTGCTCGAGACCTTCTCGCGCCCCTGCGCGGCCATCGCGCTGATCAGGCGGTAGTATTTCGGCAGCCGCTTGATGACCGGCAGTGACGCCTTGTTCTGGCCTGGCATGGCCGCAGCCCCCTATCCTGCAAAATGCACCCCGTGCGTGCGCGGGGCGTGGTTCTTTTACAGTATACCTTGTCCGGGCGTCCTTGTCAATTTTCTAACGTGGTTTTGCCGCCGCCGGTCATAAACGGGCGGCGCCGTGGGCATACTGGAGGCAGCGCGGCGGCGCGCCCGCCCGCGCCCGCTTTCCACGGGAGGAGGATGCCCCATGGCAAAACCGTCAAGAACCGCCCGGCCCGCCGCGCATAAGCCCGCGCATGCCAGACCGCGCACAGCGGCCCGCCCCGGCGCCGACCAGACAGAGCAGGCCCGCCTGACGCACGATATGATCGTGGACGGCGCCTCCGTGCCCGCCACCAAGGGCCCGCACAGCATCCACTGCCTGACGGTGGTGGGCGCCATCGAGGGCCACACCCTCGCGCCCGAAACGCAAAAGACGACCAAGTACGAGCACGTCATCCCGCAGCTCGTCGATATCGAGGAGGATCCCGCCATCGAGGGGCTGCTCGTCATCCTCAACACCGTCGGCGGCGATGTCGAGGCGGGCCTTGCCCTGGCCGAGCTCATCGCCGGCATCAGCAAGCCGACGGCCACGCTCGTGCTGGGCGGCGGGCATTCCATCGGCATCCCGCTGGCGGTGTCGGCGCGGCGCAGCTTCATCGTGCCCACCGCCACCATGACCGTGCACCCCGTGCGCCATTCCGGCATGGTGCTGGGCGTGCCGCAGACCCTGCGCTATTTTGAGCAGATGCAGGAGCGCATCGTCAGCTTTGTGTGCGGGCATTCGCGCATGACGCCCGCGCGCTTCACCGAGCTCATGCACAACACCGGCGAGCTCGTCATGGACATGGGCACGGTGCTCAACGGCCAGCAGGCGGTCGAGGAGGGCCTCATCGACGCGCTGGGCGGCCTTGGCAGCGCGCTCGGCTACCTTTACGCCGAGATCGAGGCGGGCCGCTGAGGCACGCCGCCCCGGCGGCGAAAAAACGGCGCAAAAAGCGGCCGCGCGCCTGTACAAATACAAGATTTTGTGGTACAATGCCCGTATATGCCAAGCTGGGGGTTTGCGGCCCCCTTTCCGATCTTACTGCAAGGGGTACATAACACATGGCTCAAAGCAAAAAACCCAAAAGCGGCAGCCGCGCCACCGCCACCCGGCGCCGGGGCAAGGTCTCGCGCCGCGCGCAGCGCCGTGCCGAGCGCAGCAATCTGGTCGCCAGCCTCGTGCTGCTCGGCATCGGGCTGCTCGTGCTGGCGCTGGTGCTCGTGCGCGGGCAGGAGGGCAGCGGCTGGCGCATGCTGCGCGGCTGGCTGTTCGGCGTTTTCGGCACCGTCACCTACTTTGTGGGGCCGCTGCTTTTGTATATCGCGTATCTGGTGGCCTCGGGCTATCTGGTCGGCAAGTTTACCGCCAAGATGAGCCTGATGGGCATCCTGTGCGCCAGCGTGCCGGTCGTCTTTTCCGATCTGGAGCTGGAGGGCACCGAGCTGCTCAAGGCCATACAGCTGCTGTTCAACCGCGGCCAGACCCATTACTGGAGCGGCGGCGTGGCCGGCGGCCTGATCGGCGGGCCGCTGCTGGCGTTCTGCGGCAGGCCGGGGGCGAACATCATCATGGTCCTGGTGTTCCTCATCGGGCTGATGATCTTCTTTGCCGTCACGCCGGTGGACGTGGTGCAGTTCGCGGCCTATCTGTGGCAGCGCCTGCGCGCCCTGCTCGAACAGCGCCGCGCCCGCGCCGCCGAGCGCGCGCAGTATGCCGGCGGCCCCGACGAGGAGCCGCTCGAGCCCCAGCCGCAGCCGGTGGCCGATGTCCCGTCCCCGCAGCATCACCGCGCGTTCTCCGCCAACCCGTATCTCGACGCGGCGCCGCAGCCCGCACAGCCCGCCCCCGCGCCGCAGCCGGAAGCCGCCCCGGCCACCCGGGCCCCTGCCGAAACGCCCGCGCCGCCGCAGCCGCGCGCCGATTTTGACGTAGACCTTGGCCCCGACATCGAGCAGCGCGCCCTGCACGAGGCCATCGTGCACGACCCGCTCGAGCCCGTCGTCATCGGGCCCGGCGGCACGTTCGGGCTCGACCCGCTCAAGAACCTCAGCACCGCCAAAAAGGCCGAGCCCGCGCCGGCATCCGCCCGGACGGAATTTGACCAGCATCTTGACACCGGGCCCGCCCCGTTGCCCGAGACCGCCGCCGTGGACGAGCTCGACGAGCTCATCCGCAAGGCCATGACGGCGGACGGCGAGCACCCCTATCTGCCGGAGCCCGGCGCCGGCCTTGCCGAGGAGGATTTCGATACCCTGCTCGAGCCCGTGCCCGGCGGCGAGACGACCATCCCGCTGCCCGCGGACGGCGGCACCGGCATCCTGCCGGCGCAGGCCTTTGGCGGCGTGCCCTCGCTGGGCGGCAGCATCGACCCCGCCCGCGCCGCGTGGGAGGCCGGCACCCCGCTGGCCGATGTGCTGGCGG